>JANNYY010000429.1:0-5421 GCA_031410355.1 Chitinophagaceae bacterium
CTCGGTGAGTGCCCCCACCTTTAGCAGCGCTTATAAGGCTGAACGGTATGCATTTATCTGGCAAACATCACGTATAAAAAAAACAGGAGCGGCATGGCTTGAAGAGAAATATAAAACGGAAATTGACAGGGAACCTTACTATGCAACATTTAAGGCGGGAAACAAATCTTTTACCCTTGTAAATTTTCATGCCATCACCAAAACTAGGCAACCCGAAACTGAAGTAAAATATTTTAATTTTTTACCCTCGGCATATCCTGGTTTGAATTTAATATTCTGCGGCGATTTCAATTTACCCCAAAGTCATACGGTTTTTAACCCGCTTAAAAAAATGGGTTATAAACCCGCTTTAACCGGGCAAAAAACCAGTTTAAAACTGGAGTGTATCCAGCGCGATTGCCTGGCTTCTGAATTTGATAATTTCTTTTTTAATTCCGCTAAGATCACAAATGTATCAGCAGGGGTTATTCATTTTTATAAGTCGTTTCTGGATATAAAGGAAGCCAGGAAAATATCTGATCATGTGCCAGTAGTTTTTGAATTTAAAGTGAATTAAAAACTTTAACGTATCAGAGTTTTACACTTTTTCCCGGCTCTATTTTCTTTATTTCAGAAAAGATTTTTTTAACTCCTCACAGAGGTTGTTTTTTGTCTGCGAAGTTGGTTCTTGCATTCACAAAAGGTTTCTTCTGACCCCTTAGGTGCTAAATGAGGTTATGGGGAATTCTTGCGGTGCTAGAACAGGGAGCTCACAAGATTTTGCATGCAACTACAGAACTCATAACAAAAAAAATTCTCGAAAATTGTGATGGTATGGCACACTATTATCATCGTACCAATCGTGATTTTTAAAAAAGAAAATAATTTTGATTATTGATCTTTATTTCTTAATTTTATTTAGTGAAGAAATGACAAAAGATCAGGCATTTGGGTCTTAGGTTCGGGACCATGTTTTTTATTGAGTAAGTTATTGAGTCGGTCAAAATTGGTAGGTCTAAAGCATTAATAGTCAGCGGATTACGAGCGAATTTTCACAATCCGTCCGGTCCGCTGAATTTTGGTTAAAACCCGCTATGGTAGCGGGTTTTGCTTTTTTTATTCTATTTTGTATTCTATAAAAAAACGAGGCGGCCCTATATTTTATCTTATTTTACCTGACTTTATAAAATTCTGTAGAATGTGGATAGATATTTTTGTATCATTTATTCTTCTCCAGCGTCCTCAGCAAATTTAAATCTTTAATATCCGAATTATTTTCAGTAGAAGTTTCAAGCACCTTGGGCACCTTTTTAAAATTTTTAACAATGTATTCAAAAGGGTGTAATCCTAATAATCCCTCACCAATATGTTCATGCCTGTCTATTTTGCTTCCAAGCCCCCCTTTGGAATCATTCAAATGAAAGCAAAGCAGTTTATCAAATCCAACCTGTTTATCAACCAGGTTTAAAAAATTATAGATACCTTTTTGGGAACGAATATCATAGCCCGCTGCAAACGCATGGCAGGTATCAATGCATAAACCAATGCGGGGAGATTTTATATAACTTATAAGATCTGCAATCCATTCAATTTTGCCGCCTATACTAGATCCCTGGCCTGCAGTGTTTTCCAATAAAATTTTTACAGGGCTTCCTTTTGTAACTTTTAAAACCATTTTTAACCGGTCGCCAATTAACCGGATGGCCTGTTGTATGGGCAGCTTTCCTGCAGAACCGGGATGCAATACTGTATGCGTAAGGCCCAACACCCTGCACCTTTCCAATTCAGCAACAAGTGAGAGCAGTGATTTTTCTACGGTCTCTTCGTTTTCAGATCCCAGGCTTATCAGGTAAATGGTATGGGAAAATGCCTGTTTAATTCCATGCGCTTTAAAAGCATTGCGAAATGCATGGCCTTCTTCTTCGCTTACAAACTTCTCCTGCCAAAAACGCTGGTTCTTGGTAAATATCTGGAAGGTATCAATCCCAAGCCTTTTCGCTTCAGTCAAAGCATTCATATATCCACCAGAAATTGAAACATGTCGGCCAATAAGCATACGGGAGAATAACAAAAACTCTGCCGACATATAATCTCCCCGCAGAATTGCAACTTACCTTTTCTCTATTCAATATATCCAATAGTAAAATCTCCCATTATTATAGTAAAACCTTACATTGAAGATAGAGGACATTGGTATTATTTTGGCGTGCTGTTTTGCAGGTCCTTTTTAATACCAAAATCTTTGCAGGTTTGTGCTACATTGGTAACAGCAGAAATTAAAATGGGAATTTGATTATGATGAAAGTTATATCCGGCAGCACCAAAACTGATATTATTTTTGCTGCTGTAACATTATATAGATTAAAATTTATACAGCATTAATGGGACAGTACATGACGGCTAAATGGGCAACAAATGTTTTCTTAGCGTACGAACGGGGCCTTGCAAATGCTATCAACAAATAAATCAGAAATAAAATAAACAATATGAAAAAATTAAGAATTTTTTTGTTGGTGACAACTATGTTGGCCCTAATATGGGCTTCCTGCAATAACAGTGAAAAAGATTCAACAGTAAAGGAGGCAGGTAAAGTTGAAAAGGTAAATAAAATCTCCTGGGGTGAAGCAGATGGTAAGCCCGTTTATTTATATACATTAACCAATAAAAATGGTGTTCAAATAAAGATCACCAATTATGGTGGCACAGTAACATCGTGGGTAACACCCGATAAAAAAGGTAACAATAGCAATATTGTTTTAGGATTCGACAGCCTTGGCGGATACCTGGCAAAGCCTCCTTATTTTGGCGCACTCATTGGGCGTTATGGCAACCGCATTGGCAAAGCAACTTTTAAAATAGATACAACTACCTATAAACTCGCAGCAAATAATGGCGTAAATCATTTGCATGGCGGTGAGAAAGGATATGACAAAGTTGTTTGGGATGCAACGTCTTCGGCCGATAGCACTGCTTCATTAACATTATCCTATTTGAGTAAAGATGGAGAAGAAGGTTATCCCGGAAACCTGGATATTAAGGTTACCTATACATTAACCGACGAGGATGAATTGCTGATAGACTACAGTGCAACAACTGATAAAGCCACGCCCGTTAATCTTACCAATCACTGTTATTTTAATCTTACCGGCGATGTAAGCAATGCCATTCTTGACCACCAGTTACAGGTGAATGCCGACCGCTATACCCCTGTGGACGCAGGGTTAATACCAACCGGTGAATTGAAAGCAGTAAAGGGAACTCCATTTGACTTTCTGCAGCCGCATAAAATAGGAGAGCGCATTGCAGCCGTTGATGGTGGATATGACCACAACTTTGTATTAACACGTAAAACAAAAGAACTTGAATTGGTTGCAACTTTATCTGATTCAATAAGCGGAAGAAAATTAGAAGTATTTACAACAGAACCAGGATTGCAATTTTATTCAGGCAACTTTTTGGATGGTACTTTTAAAACAACAGATGGTAAACCCATGCTGATTCATACAGCCCTTTGCTTAGAAACACAACACTATCCTGATTCACCGAATAAGCCTGCATTTCCAACTACCATTTTAAAACCCGGAGAAAAATACCATACGGTTAGCAAATACAAGGTTTCATTAAATTGATCATAACCCGGAATTAAAATTATGAATAGCTCAGAAAAATATGTGATAGGTGTAGATTATGGTACAGATTCCGTAAGGGCGATGATAGCTGATGCTCATGATGGAAAAGAAGTTGCTTCTTCTATATTTTATTATCCAAGATGGAAACAGCAATTGTTTTGTAATGCGGCTGAAAACCAGTTCAGGCAGCATCCTTTGGATTATGTGGAAGGTTTGGAATTTACTATCAAAGATTGCATTGCAAAAGCTGGTGCGCAGGTTGCCGCAAATATCAAAGCCATCTCTGTAGATACAACGGGCTCTTCACCGGTGGCAGTAGATAAAACCGGTACCCCATTGGCTTTGCTGCCCGGTTTTGAAAATAATCCCAATGCCATGTTTGTATTATGGAAAGACCATACCGGCATTGAAGAAGCGGCACAGATAAATGCACACGCAGCAAAATTTGATACCAACTACCTGCAGTTTGTTGGGGGTATTTATTCTTCAGAATGGTTCTGGGCAAAGTTGCTGCATGTACTGCGTGCTGATGAAGAGGTACGTGATGCTGTTTATTCTTTTGTTGAACATTGCGACTGGATTCCCTTTTATTTAACCGGTGGTGATGATGTGCAGCAGATGAAAAGATCTGTTTGTGCTGCAGGGCATAAAATTTTATGGGCAAAGGAATGGGGAGGGCTTCCACCAAATGATTTCTTCTCCTCGTTGGATCCCTTGCTTGATGGTTTTCGTGCAAAACTTTTTGATGATACTTATACATCTGATAAAGCTGCAGGTGTTATCAGTGCAGCATGGAGCGAAAGATTAGGACTACCGGCGGATGTACTGGTTGGTGTTGGCGCATTTGATGCACACATGGGTGCTGTTGGCGGACAGATAGAACCTTATCACCTCAGTAAAGTAATGGGCACATCTACCTGCGATATTTTAGTAGCACCACCTGGCGATGTAAAAGATAAATTAGTGAAGGGTATTTGCGGACAGGTTCCTGGCTCCGTTATTCCCGGTATGATCGGGATGGAAGCCGGCCAGTCGGCTTTTGGCGATGCCTATGCATGGTTTAAAAAAATATTGATGTGGCCGCTGCATAATTTGCTGGCACGATCAACAGTTGTTGATGCAGCAACCATTAACAAATTAATACAGGAAACTGGTGATGCATTGATTCAGCAATTAAATAAACTGGCTGATGAGTTACCGGTTGAAGAAGATAATGAATTAGCTGTTGATTGGTTCAATGGCAGAAGAACACCGGATGCCAATCAATTATTAAAAGCTTCTATCAATGGATTGAATTTGGGAAGCAATGCTGTATCCATCTTCCGGGCCATCGTTGAATCAACCTGCTTTGGCGCAAAAGCAATTGTTGAAAGATTTGTAGATGAAGGCATACCGGTAAAAGGATTGATCGGTTTGGGAGGCGTTGCAAAAAAATCTCCTTTTATCATGCAGATGATGGCCGATGTGATGAACATGCCCATCCGCATTCATCGCTCCGAACAAACCTGTGCATTGGGCGCAGCCATGTTTGCTGCAACCGTTGCCGGTGTTTATACTAAAGTAGAAGATGCGATGGCAGCCATGGGGCAGGGTTTTGATGCTAACTATGAACCAAATGCTTCACTTGTTCCCATCTATCAAAAGCGATATGAAAAATATAAAACGATGGGTACATTTTTAGAAGCACAAACCAGTTCTTTATAAATAGCTTGTAAGTGACAAAAGAAAATTTTTTTCTCAGCTTCGCTGCAAAAACAGATTGCCACAAAGGCACGAAGGCACTAAGTAGAAAAATGCGTAGCATTTTTCTTTG
>JANNYY010000430.1:0-9329 GCA_031410355.1 Chitinophagaceae bacterium
AGAAGAACGGAAACACAGAAAAAGTACAATTATGGTTACTCAGAAAAAAATACAGCTATGGCTTTTTTTATTTTATTTTTGCCAGGTTACATTCGGCTGGTTCACATTTTCGCTTTGGTAAATGCTAAATAAATTTATAAAGTAAAAGAGTGTTCCGCCCCGGGCGGGACCAATAAAGCTGAACAAAGAATACAATGCCGGTAACAAAAAACTAAAAACCCAAAACACTAAACTATTATGGTTATCAATTTAAGCGAAGAACATTCTTTGGTAAGTAATTGGGTAAGCGAATTGAGGGATATTGATGTACAGCAGGACCGGATGCGTTTCCGCAGCAACCTGGAACGGATTGCGGAAGTGATTGGCTACGAGATTAGTAAAACAATGCCCTGGGAAGAAAGAGAAATTACCACACCGCTTGGTATCAGTAATTGTAAAGTACTTTTGGAACAACCTGTACTGGCAACCATATTACGTGCAGGCCTGGCCATGCATACGGGCTTACTTAATTATTTTGATAAGGCAGATAACGCCTTTATCAGCGCATACCGAAAACATAATCCAGATGGCAGTTTCGACATTCACATGGAATATATGAGTTGCCCCGAAATTGAAAACCGTATCATCATTATCAGCGACCCCATGATAGCAACCGGGGCTTCATTGGTAAAATCTATTGAATTTTTAAAAGAAGAAGGAATTATAAAAGAACTGCACATAGTTTGTGCTATTGCCTGTACAGTGGGTATTGAATATGTAACCAGGGCATTTCCTAAAGCTACAATCTGGTGTGGCGATATTGATGATGAAATAACAGCTAAAGGTTACATTGTACCTGGACTGGGCGATGCAGGCGACCTGGCTTTTGGCGCAAAATTGCAGGGATGACCCAGTATGAGTTATGTATTTTTTGTTATGTGTTTAATAATTTTTCGCAAAATGACTTTTATTAATCCATATAAACACTGCATTTGTTGTAATCTTAAAAATTAAACCCGCAACCCGAATTAATTCTATGCAGCTTTTTACAGTAAATACCTATCTTTAAGGTTCTGAACAGTTAATGAAAATGAGAAAATTATTAGTTTGTATTTGTGCCCTGTTAGCCTGCCAGATGGTAAAAGCCCAGGATCCGCATTTTTCGCAGTTTTTTGCATCGCCTTTAACGCTTAACCCGGCTTTTACCGGAAAGTTTAGCGGTTCCTGGCGGTTGGCAGCCAACCATAGGGACCAATGGCCCTCGATACCGAAGGCTTATGTAACCACCAGCGCTTCGATTGATTTTCCTATTTTAAAAAGTAAAATACCGGATAGTGATGTTTTTGGTGTTGGGCTTTCGGGTTTAACCGATGCCAGCGCCAATGGCATTCTCAAATTAAATTATGGTTCGGTATCCATGTCGTACCATAAAGCTTTGGATGAAAATGGTTACAGCACCATTGGTGCAGGTTTCCAGGGTACTTATTCAAGCCTGCTGCTTGATCAGAGCAAATTAACATTTGAAACCATGCTTACCCAAAATGGTTTTACAAATGAAGGTGGAAGAGAAGTATTGCAAAATGGCAACAATCAAAGTTACCTGGATATAAATGCCGGGTTGTTGTATTCCGGTTCTACCAACGGAGAAAATAATTTTTACCTCGGCGCATCCATGTATCATATTAACCGTCCTAAGGTTGGTTTTAAAGATAAGAACTGGTATTTAAGCGGCCGTATCTCAGCTCATGCAGGAGGTTCTTTTCCCATATCTGATTTGCTGACCGTTCATGCATCAGTAATTCACCAGATACAGAACAAAGCCAGCGAAACCACGCTGGGTGCTGCTATTGCCGCAAACTTAACCCAGGATGCAGAAAAACCAAGCGCCATTTATATTGGTAGCTGGGTTCGTTTAAATGATGCCATTGTCCCTTATTTGGGCTTAGAGTTTGGCGGATTAAGAATTGGCGTTAGTTACGATTTTAATATCTCCAATTTAAAGGCGGCTACTGCATCCCGCGGCGGCTCCGAATTTTCAATAATCTTTATAAAAAGACCCACAGACTACCAGGGAATACCCTGTCCTAAGTTTTAACAAATCCAGCAATTTATTGTTAGTATAGTAAGATTGGGAGATCTATAATACTTCGGGCTTGCCTTATTTGCAGCCGATGCAACTGTTTTATTGGCATTGGTTTCAAAATTTTTTTAAATAAAAAAACAATCCTTTAGCAAAAATTAAATTTAAATATGAAAAAAGTTTTACTACTAACCTCCTTATTTGCATTAATTGCTACTTTAGGTTATTCTCAAACAGACAAATTCTGGTCTGCAAATACTGAAATACGCAGTAATATTACTACAGACAAAGCTGTAGCAAGATTATCCTATCCGAAGGAATTTAAACTATTCAGTTTAAATATTGAAACTTTAAGACAGGAATTATTTTCTATCGTTGGCAACCAGGCTTCTAAGCATTCAACGGTTATCTCATTACCAAATTCGGATGGTGGTATTGAACAGTTTGAGGTATTTGAAGCTTCTAATTTTGTTCCGGAATTACAAGCCAGGTATCCTGAAATAAGAGCTTATTCCGGTAAAGGTATTACCGACAGGTCGGCAACTTTAAAATTGAGTATCTCCCCGCAGGGAATACAAACCATGCTTTTCAGAACAGAAAAAGAAAATGAGTTTATTGAGGCATATTCTAAAGACCATACTGTTTATGCTGTATTCAAATCTCAAAGAGATAAAGGCAAATTACCCTGGACCTGCACAACTGAAGATAAACAAATAGCTGCAGGCATAAGTTCACAAATTGCTAATGCAAATATAATCGGAAGTTCAACCGGCGAATTAAAAACCATGCGCCTGGCACAATCCTGCAACGGGGAATATTCTAACTATTTTGGTGCGTTTAACATTGGACAGATAGGACTGGTTTATGCCGCTTTTAATGCAACACTTACCCGTTGTAATGGTTGTTATGAGAAAGACCTTGCGCTGCACCTTAACCTTATTGCAAATTCGTTTGAAGATCAAATTATCTTTTTCGATCCGGCAACAGATCCTTATACAACATTAGCAAACTGGAATAATCAATTACAGGCAACATTAACTTCCTTTGTTGGAGATGCAAATTATGATATTGGCCACATGTTTGGCGCTTCGGGCGGAGGGGGCAATGCCGGTTGTATTGGTTGTGTTTGTGTAGCCGGAACAAAAGGAAGAGGAATCACTTCGCCTGCCGATAATATTCCTATGGGCGATAATTTTGATATAGATTATGTGGTACATGAAGTAGGCCATCAATTGGGTGGAAATCATACTTTTTCGCATGGACTCGAAGGCACGGGGGTAAATAAAGAAGTAGGTGCAGGCATCACCATTATGGGTTATGCAGGTATTACAGCTTACGATCCGGCACCTCATTCTATTGATATATACCATGAAGCATCCATTGCACAGATCCAGGCAAATTTAGCAACCAAAAGCTGCCCCATAACTACAAATATTACTGCTAACAATGCAACCCCAGTGGTAGATCCGGTTAGCAATTATACTATTCCTGTAAGTACACCTTTTGCACTTACCGGTTCTGCAACTGATGCTAACCCCGGAGATGTACTTACTTATTGCTGGGAGCAAAATGATAATGCAACAACTTCAGGCGCAAACAGTGTTGCGAGCCCTACCAAACTAACCGGTCCAAACTGGTTAACTTTTCCTGCTACAACTTCTCCTACCCGGATGATGCCCAGGTTATCAACTATCCTGGCAGGTTTAAATGTAACCCCTCCATTACCGGGCGGCGATGCCGTTTGTAATATAGAAGCTTTAAGTTCTGTTTCAAGAGCCTTAAATTTCAGGTTAACAGTAAGGGACAATCATCCCTACAGTTCTACTGCTCCAATTGCTGTTGGCCAAACTGCTTTTACAGATATGACTGTTACGGTAACTAATACCGCAGGTCCGTTCCAGGTTACCTCACCTAATACAAATGTATCGTGGGCCGGTGGCTCTGCTCAAACAATTACATGGGATGTAAATAACACCAACATTGCTCCTGTTAATTGTGCCAATGTTAAAATATCATTGTCAATTGATGGCGGTACAACTTTCCCCACTGTTTTGTCTGCAAGTACAGCTAATGATGGTTCAGAAGTGCTGACAATACCTAATACAATATCAACAACGGCCAGGATAAAAATTGAAGCAGTTGGGAATATCTTCTTTGATATATCTAATACAAATTTTAGCATTACGGGCAGTTATGATTTTACAGCCCCTTTACCAGTAAGTATTACCTGCGGAACAGCAGCTGCTGCTAACATTACATTAGCTACAATTTCCACCGGTGGCTATGTTACTCCTGTTAATCTTGCAGCTTCTGGTAATCCTGCCGGTACAACTGTTAGTTACAGTGTAAACCCTGTAACACCCGGAAATAGCACTGTAGTTACCCTTAATGGAATAAATACACTTATCCCAGGCACTTACCCCATAACAATCACAGGAACATCCGCAACAATTGTAAAAACAGTAACATTAAATTTTATAGTAAACCCGGGTGCAGGCCCTTCAATAGGTACGCACCCAATATCACAACAAGTTTGCGCTGGTTTGAATACAAACTTTACTGTAGTATCAGCGACTGGTACAGGATACCGCTGGCAGTTTAGTACCAATGGAGGCAACAGTTGGTCTGATCTTTCAAATACTGCTCCCTATTCAGGAGTTACAACCTCTACATTAAATATTACCGGGGTATTGGTTACTATTAATAGTTACCAGTACAGAGTAATAGTTAGCGGCCAATGTGGCTCAACTACTTCTAATACGGCTATACTTACAGTAAATCCTTTGCCAACAGTAACAGTAGTTTCATCGGCAGCAAGTATTTGTTCCGGATCACCTGTTACTTTAACAGCCGGTGGAGCTAATACCTACACCTGGAATGCAGGAACAACTCCTGCTACCGGAGCCATAGTAGTTGCAAACCCTGTTATAAATACAACCTATACAGTGACAGGAACTATTACAATTACAGGATGCTCAAATACAGCTTCAGTCTCTGTAATTGCAACACCAAAACCAACGTTGATTTTAACAGCATCTCCCTTTACCAAGCTAATGCCTGGACTAAGTACAACAATTACTGCAACAGCAAGTTCAGCTACTACTAATAGCTTTATTTATACATGGAATTATACAGGACCAGGATCAACCCAGACATTTACTGGAAATACTCATCTTGTTAACTTATCAGCAATAGGTACTTATACAGTAACTGCAGCCGATGCTTCTAACCTTGCATGTGTGAGCCTATCAAAATCAATTATTATAGGAGATTCTGCCAGCACTAAGCTGTTTGTATTCCCAAGCCCTAATGATGGCAGGTTTACCATTTCTTACTATACTGCCGGAGCTTCTGCAACTAACAAGACAAAGCAAAGCATAGTTATTTATGACAATTATGGACGCAAGGTATTTGAAGAAAACAAGGAAGACAATGTTACCCAGGCTTATCAATTACATCAAATAGATATGCGCCGTAATGGTTCGGGTATTTATTTTATTGTTTTGAGAGAGGCTAATGGAAATAAAATTAAAACAGGTAAGGTTGTTATTAGATAATCAACACCGGTTTTTTAAAATCATAAATACCGTCTCGCCTAAGGCGAGACGGTATTTTTTTTACCTGGGTTGATGTTCTCGTCTGACTATGGAGACTGTAAACATGTTCAGACGGAAAACGTAGACCATCTTTATTTAGTGGGATAGCTGCTAACATACTTATTTCCCTTTACATAAAAACGATAAGGCAACAAAGCAGCATCACCTGCACCTTCAACACCAATACGTTTACTTATTCCAATTAATGCCTCATCAATTTCAAATCCATCATCAGCAATATAAATTTCATTTTTAAGTAAATTATTTCCTGAGTGATGTTTTGAAATGCCCAAAGCTTTTGCTGCATTGCCGGGCCCTTTTGTTAAGCTGTTATCTAATTGTAATTTCCCTGTTCTTTTTAGCATGATGTCAATTCCTTTCAAAGGTTCTACAGCCCGTACTAAAACAGCATCGGGCACATCTTTTTTATTAGTGACCACATTAAACAAATGATGCATGCCGTAACAGATATAAACATAAGTAGTTCCACCATTGGCATACATGTGTTCATTACGTGCTGTACGTTTGCCCCCATGCGAATGAGATGCCCTGTCGGTGAGGGCAATATATCCTTCAGTTTCTACAATTCTTCCCGAAGTAATGACACCATTAAAATTGGTAACAATAATTTTTCCTATCAATTCCCTGGCAATTAAAATAACATCCGTTCTTTTATAAAATTGGGCAGTTAATTTCTTCATTATAGTATTAACTTTAAAGCTAAAATAGAATAATAATTTAACTCTAACTGCCGGTAAGTTTCAAATCAGCGGGAGTTACCAAATAACATGCTTAAAGACATCATCACTTCCATACAGGCTTATTACCACACACACCGGTTTATTATTAAACACAGGTTGTGGAAATGGATACTTATACCGGGTTTAATTTATTCTATATTGTTTGTGCTGGGCATTTATTTATTTTATGTTTCCAGCAGCAGCGCCATTGACTTTATGTTACAAAAATTGGGTGTTGCAGAATGGATGGAAAAAATGCAAAATAGCTGGCTGAGTTTTTTACTGATATTTGGCCAGATCATCCTGAATCTTATCCTCCTTTTATTTTACTTTTCGCTTTTTAAATATTTATTCCTGATCATTGGATCGCCGTTATTTGCTTACCTGAGCGAAAAAACAGAAGCTATTATTGAAGGGAAAGAGTTCCCATTCAGTTTTAAACAATTAATAAAAGATATTGTACGTGGTATCAGGCTTGCTTTGCGCAATATGCTCTGGCAAACGGTTTATACTGTTTCTATTTTGATCTTATCTTTTATTCCGCTGTTTGGCTGGATAACACCTTTGCTTGCTTTAATGATTGAATGTTATTACCTCGGTTTTTCTATGCTGGATTACAGTTGCGAACGAAATAAATTATCTACCTCACAAAGTATAGCTTTTATAGGCCGGCACAAGGGCCTGGCAATTGGCAATGGTATGGTTTTTTACATGATGCATTTTATTCCTGTTTTAGGATGGTTATTTGCACCAGGCTATGCCGTAATAGCTGCAACCATCAGTTTATATAAAGTAAAAACTGATGGACTCATAAATTTTGAAGGCAAGATCAATTTATAATTATGCAATCACTTGTTTACCTTATTCCGTCTGTTTTGGAAGAATCGGCTATACAAACCATTCCATCATATATTATTGATGCAGTAAAAGATTGCCAGGTAATTTTTGCAGAGAATGAAAGAACAGCCCGGCGTTTTTTAAAAAGCATCTGTAAAGAAATTGTAATTGATGATTACGAATGGTATACCATACATAAGGCCGAAACAGAAATGCTAAATACCTTCAAACAAAAAATAAAAGAAGAAAAAAATATCGCTGTCATCAGCGAAGCCGGTTGCCCCGGCATTGCCGATCCCGGGCAAATTTTAATTGGTGCAGCACAGGAAATGAATGCGGTGATAAAACCGCTGGTAGGCCCAAGTTCTATCCTGCTGGCATTAATGGCAAGCGGCATGAACGGGCAGCAGTTTGAATTTGTTGGTTACCTGCCTATAGATAACCTGGAAAGAAATAAAGCTATTACAGCTTTGGAAAATACATCTAAGAGTAAAAACAGCACACAAATATTTATTGAAACCCCTTACCGCAATAATCAATTGATTGAAACACTCCTGAAAACCTGTAAACCTTCTACCAAACTTTGTATTGCTGCAGAACTAACAGCCCCCAATGAATATATTAAAACAAAAAGCATTGCAGAGTGGAAGAAAGAAAAAACCGACTTTCATAAAAAGCCGGTTATATTTTTATTGTATGCGTGTGTTTAAATTATTATTGCCCTACCCTTTGTAAATCTGTTACCATATACACACTTTCTCCCCGCCACGGTAATGTTTTCCGGTATTGAAAATATTTTAATGAAATTGTTTTCCCCTGCAATTTCATCAGTGTATCGGCCAGCTTTTTGTTTTGTACAGAAAAGTAAAATTTTTCGGGCACCATTACATTTTGTGCCTGCTGAAAATTGCCGATCAATATTTCTCCCTCGTACGTTTTAAAAATATTTCCTTTGTGCGAAAGCTTGGTAAGCAAACCAGTTCTTTCTCCATCGCTATAAACATTAAAATAATACCAATAGATCATAAAAGCAATAAACAATACAGCTAAAAAGGAAAACCATCTTAAAAATTTACGGAAACCGCTTTTGCTTTTGGGTTGTTCTTTTGTTACTTCACTAAATCTTACATCTTCCATAAAATACTTTTTATTAATGAAAATTAAAGTCCGTATTTATCTACCAGGTAAACCATGGCAGCCATTACAACTGCACACAAATTTAATTCCTGTGCATTTACTTTTTCAAAAACATCTAAAGCAGCATGATGCATATCAAAATACCTTTGCCCGGTGGTACTTAAGCCAAATTGTGCAGTTTTAAAATTTGTTTGCAATGGCCCTATATCAGCACCGCCGCCGCCACCTTCACTAAATGTAAATCTTGTTGCATCAAATGGTTCAAAAAATTTTGTCCAGCCCTGTACTTTTGCATACTGTTCTTTAGTCATTCCGCAACTAAAACCCCGTGGGTATTCAGCACCGCCATCACTCTCCATGGCCATTATATGTTTTTCGTTTTTTAATTTTGCTTCTTCGGCATATTTGGTGGCTCCACGGGTACCATTTTCTTCATTGGCAAACAAAACAATTCTGATAGTTCGTTTGGGTTTGTATCCAATTGCTTTAAATGCTCTCAATATTTCAATACTTTGTACAACTCCGGTTCCGTCGTCGCTGGCACCTTCTCCCTGGTCCCAACTGTCGAGATGCCCGCCAATGGTTATTATTTCATCCGGAAATTCGGTGCCCTTAATTTCTCCAATTACATTATGGCCAATGGTATCCGCCAGCATTTGGCAGTTTGACCTGATGAAAAGATTATCATCTTTATATAATCCTTTTATTAAGCCACTTAAGTTTTCTGCTCCTTTGGTACTAATTGCAAGGGCCGGAATTTTTGGAAATGAATCATTGTACCTGAGTGCACCGGTATGTGGGTTATCATCATAGGCACCGGTTACAGAACGAACAATAACAGCCAATGCTCCATATTTTGCAGCCATAGAAGCACCATTGCTGCGATATCTTACTGCATCACCATAAGCCCCTCTCAGCAATGTTTTATTAAACGGGTAATTATAGAATACAATTTTACCT
>JANNYY010000431.1:0-5829 GCA_031410355.1 Chitinophagaceae bacterium
TTGCTCACAAATGCCCACATCAAATGCCCTGTCGGGCATTTTGTCCATCATAAATTTTAAAGAAGAACCACTTGGCATTGCCGGCGTGATGCCGAATATCTTTTCATTTTTTTCTGCCAGTTCAATAATGGTATGCCCAAACACATCCTGGTATTTTGGAGGCTGGGGTATGTCAAATTTTTTCTTTTGTATTTCGCCTGTTACTTTATCAAACAGGCCGGGTGCATGCCATTTGGTTTGATCTTGCTCTGCTAAATCATACCCCTTACCTTTCACTGTTTTAATGTGCAGGATCTTTGGGCCGGGAATGTCTTTCAGGTCTCTTAAAGTATCAACCAGCTTGGTTATATTATGCCCGTCAATGGGGCCAAAATAACGAAGTTTTAAAGCTTCAAACAAATTACTGCTCTTACTAACCATTCCTTTCAAACTTGCTTCCAGCTTACTTGCCATACCCTGGCTAAAACTTTTTCCAACCGGTAATTTGCCCAGCGCCTTCCAAACATTATCTCTTAATTCATTGTAGGTGTGAGAAGTAGTAATATCAGTTAAATATTCTTTTAAAGCACCAACGTTGGGATCAATGCTCATGCAGTTATCATTAAGGATGATGAGCACATTGCTTTTTTCTATCCCTGCATGATTCATGGCTTCAAAAGCGAGGCCTGCCGTCATAGCGCCGTCGCCGATAATAGCAACGTGCTGCCTGTCATTTTCGCCCTTATAATGCGATGCCATGGCCATACCCAGTGCTGCAGATATTGATGTGGAGGAATGCCCTACTCCAAAAGTATCGTATTCACTTTCGCTGCGTTTGGGAAAACCACTTAGCCCATGGTATTTTCTGTTAGTTGGAAATATATCTCTGCGGCCGGTAAGAATTTTATGGCCATAAGCCTGGTGGCCCACATCCCAAACCAATTGATCGTAAGGTGTATTGAACACATAATGTAATGCTACGCTCAATTCTACAACACCCAGGCTGGCTCCAAAATGCCCGCCGTTAACACTCACCACGTCAATTATATACTGGCGCAGTTCATCACAAACCTGGTGTAATTGTTCCCTGCTTAACTTTTTTAAGTCACCGGGATTATTGATCTCGTTAAGTAAAACTCCTGCTTTAATATCCATTTGCGTTTTTTTGCAGCGGTAAAGGTACTGTTTTACTGCGTTTGTACCTGTTAATAACCAATATTACCCCTCAATGTTCGGTGATTATATGCATATATCATCATATTTAAGATCAGGTCCACATCGGAGCAAGGGCCGGAAGGCTGAAGCAGGCTGAACAATTCAACTATAGATTCACGGTTCAGGTCGCTTCTTTGCTTCGCAAAATTTAGCGCCCCAAACCTGGATCTGCATATTTCATCATATTCAAAATTAAATCGGCATCGGGGCAATTAGCCAGATATGCTTCGCTTTCTGATAATTTACAAACTCCGGGATAATCTCCTTTGTATGCATACATATGGTGAATGATTTGAAAATGCAGGTGTGGTGGCCAATTGCCGTTTTCGGCAGGTACACCAAAATGACCAACCACCTGGCCCCTGGTAATGTATGAACCTTCCTGGTATTTGGATATATCTGCCAGACTTAAATGACCATACAGCGTATAAAAAGCAACAGCATCTAACTGGTGCAATAAAATAATGGTGGCGCCATAATCTCCAAAATTATCATTGTAAGCAAAACTATGTACCCTGCCCCCTAATGCAGCATAAACAGGCGTTCCGGCGGGGCCCCAAATATCTATGCCAAGATGTACCGACCTGGTTTCTTCGCCGGCAAACAGGTTGCTTCTTCTGTAAAGTGTGCGGTTTTCTTTGTATCCACCAATTCCATAACTGGCTTTATGCTTTTTTAATGTGCGGTTGATGTAATCAGAAAACAGTACAGTGTCAGCAATTTCTTCTGTTGTTAATTCGGTATTACGCCCGGTAAAATCAAAATGAAATAATTTTTCTTTAGCAGCATCAAATTTCACTACGGGATGAAAATCAGCCTTGTTTTTAATGAGTACATTTTCCAGTTCGGTTATCATGCTGTGAAGGTAGCATTATCTTCTACATTTTTTTTACTGCAGAAATGTTAAACCAAAACAGGAGGCTGTATCAAAATCAAATTTTGCCGGTAAAACAGGAAGGCGATAAGAAGCAGCAATTTGAAATTAAATATTTTCCGTCTTACCGCCTTCCCGGCTAATTGTTATGCAGGCATATCCATTTTCATCACCTGTCTTACTACTACGGCTCCTCCGTTTGCATAATCAGGATAATCTTCACACAAGCCCACCGCCTCATCGTAATCAGCAGCATTAACAATAAAATAGCCGCCAATTATTTCTCTGCCTTCGGCAAATACAGCATCAGTAACTGTTTTAGAGCTGCCTTTAATAATTTTTCCGGTTGGATGCAGCGGCTCGCCGCCCACATATTTACCTGCTTTGGCCAGTTTATCTATCCAGGCCATCCATTTGGCCATGTTTTCCTGCATTTGCTCTGCAGATGCCTGTTCGGCAGCTTTTTGCCCCTGAAAAATAAGCATGAACTTTTCCATAAATTTTTTTTTTAAAAGATTAGAATGTTTTTGATAATGACGAACAAACATTCACTATCCGGACAAAAAGGTAAAACTTTTTTTAGCACCTCACCCCAACCCCTCTCCAAGGGAGAGGGAACTGGAAGATAAAAGCGAAGATTGCGTTTGAGTTCATATCACCACGTTTATCATTTTATTGGCCCCCTCTATCCCCTTGGTGGGGGAGGAAAAGGAGAAGATTGTAGCGAAGATTGACGTGGAGTTTATATCACCACATTTATCATCTTATTTTTTACGAAAATGATCTTCTTGGGCTGATTCCCTTCTAGCCATTTTTGTACGATCTCATTTTGAAGAACGAGTTCTTCAACCTGCGGTTGCTCCAAGTTTAATGCCAGTTGCATATTGGTACGCAGTTTACCATTGATGGAAACAGGGTATTCTTTTGTGCTCTCTACCAGCAAAGCAGGATTGAATGAAGGATAGTTGGCATCTAATATTGAACCCTCATTGCCGAGTTGATGCCACAATTCTTCGGCAATATGCGGTGCATAGGGTGTAAGTAAGATGAGCAGTTTCTCTAAAATTTCTTTTTTATGGCATTTAAGATCGGCCAGTTCATTTACACAGATCATGAATGTACTTACTGCTGTATTAAAGCTGAACCGTTCGGTATCTTCTTCAATTTTTTTGATGGTGCGATGTAAAACTTTTAATTCAGCATCGGTGGCTTTATCTTCATTCCAAACCTTTCCTTTTATATCATCATTAAAGAGTCTCCACAGTTTGCGTAAAAAACGATGCACTCCTTCAATACCCTTGGTATCCCAGGGTTTGCTGGCCTCTACCGGGCCAAGGAACATTTCATACATACGGAAGGTATCGGCACCGTATTTTAAAACCAAATCGTCTGGATTTACTGTGTTGAATTTAGATTTGGACATTTTTTCGGTTTCAGCACCTGATATATAAAGAGTAAACTTTCCGCCTGGATGACTAACCCAACCATCTTCGCATACCAATATTGCATTTTTATATTCAGGTCTTGAATTTCTAAAAGCTTCAATATCCAATTCGACCCCATTAACTATGTTTACATCAACATGAATTGGAGTAACTGCTGCGCCGATTTTATCCATTGAGTATTTTTCAAAAAACCATTTATTTATACCTTCATCCTCACTTCTTGCTAGTAAGAAGTCTACTGGATCTATGTTATTGTCTTTAATACCATCATACTGAATTTTCGAAATGAAAATAGGATCTAACTTACTTTCATAATTGTCTAATTCGGCATCTCTTTGAATTAAATAAGTCGGCAAAATTCGATATACAAACCTGCTACTCCCCTGTATCATCCCCTGATTAAGCAATTTCTTAAACGGCTCATCATAACCAATCAATCCCAAATCAAATAAAACTTTGGTCCACATACGGCTGTATAACAAATGCCCAACGGCATGCTCGGTGCCGCCAATGTACAGGTCAACCTGGTTCCAGTAATCACTGGCTTTGCGGTCGCAAAAGGTTTGGTTGTTGTGGGGATCCATGTAGCGGAGGAAATACCAGGAAGAACCGGCGTAACCGGGCATGGTGCTGGTTTCACGCCGGCCCTCTTGTAGGAACACGCCTTGCGGCGTGTTCGTGTTGAACACGCCATCAGGCGTGTTCCTACGAACGTCAACCCATTCTTTTATATTCGCCAGCGGCCCTTCTCCATCCGGACCCGGCCCGTATTTATCTACATGCGGTAATTCCAACGGTAATTCTTCTGCATCCAAAGGAATGGCAATACCATCACTCCAGATTATGGGAAAAGGTTCTCCCCAATATCTTTGCCGGCTGAAACCTGCATCCCTCATGCGGTAATTCACTTTACGTTTTCCAATGCCCAGTTCTTCAATTTTTTTCAGGGCTATGCCAATAGCATCTTTCATCAACAACCCATTTAAAAAACCACTGTTTTCTAAAACAGCTTCTTTGGTTGAGTTGGCTTCTTCACCATTGTAATGGGCACCAATAATATTGGTGATGGGAATATTAAAATGTTTGGCAAAAGCAAAATCTCTTTGATCGCCGCAGGGCACAGCCATAATAGCGCCTGTACCATAACCTGCCAGCACATATTCTGCTATCCAGATGGGTATTTCCCTGCCATCAAAAGGATTAATGGCATAGGCGCCGGTAAAGCAACCGGTAATGGTTTTAGCTTCGGCCAGGCGTTCCCTTTCGCTGCGGCTTTTTACATAAGCCAGGTATTCATCAATGGCAACCTGCTGCCCGGCAGAAGTTATTTGAGAAACAAGTTCATGCTCAGGCGCAACTACCATAAAGTCAACACCAAAAATGGTATCCGGCCTTGTGGTGTAAACCCTGAGTGGTGAGGCGTGAATCGTGAGTGGTGAATCGTGAGTGGTGAGTGGGGAGTCGTGAGTGGGAGCCTCCTTACTGGCAGGGTCCACATTCACGCCTGACGACTCACGTCTCACGATTTTAAAATCCATCTCGGCACCTTCACTTTTGCCGATCCAGTTCTTCTGCATTTCTTTCATGCTCTCGCTAAAATCAACAGTTTCCAATCCTTCCAGTAAACGGTCAGCATAATCTGTTATCCGCAAATACCATTGCCGCATTTTCTTTTTTTCTACAGGGTGGCCCCCACGTTCACTCACACCATTTACTATTTCATCATTGGCTAAAACAGTTCCCAATGCTTCACACCAGTTCACTTCGCCATATTTGCTGAAAGCCAGCCGGCGGTTCATCAGCATTTCTTCCTGCTCTTTTTTAGAGAAAGTATTCCACTGTTCAGCAGTAAAGTTGTCCGTTGTTCGTTGTTGGTTGTTCGTTGAGCCTTCTGTTTCGAAAGTCTTTATTAATTCAGTAACAAGTTTTGCTTTGTTTGTTTTGGTATCAAAATAACTGTTGAAGAGTTGCAAAAATATCCACTGTGTCCATTTATAATATTGCGGGTCGCTAGTGCGCACTTCCCTGTCCCAATCGTAACAAAAACCAATCTTATCTAATTGCAATTTAAACGTTGCAATATTTTTTTCGGTAGTGGTTGCCGGGTGCTGGCCTGTTTCCAAAGCATACTGTTCGGCGGGTAAACCAAAGCTATCAAAACCCATCGGGTGCAGTACATTAAAGCCTTTTAATCTTTTATAACGGCTGTAAATATCGCTGGCTATGTATCCCAGCGGATGCCCTACATGCAAGCCTGCCCCACTTGGGTAAGGAAACATATCCAGCACATAATATTTTGGTTTGGCAGAATCGTTG
>JANNYY010000432.1:0-5891 GCA_031410355.1 Chitinophagaceae bacterium
TCATAAATGTACCAGGCAAAGTCACCATTAAAACCAGCAGGTGGGGCATCCAGGTGAACTTCACATGAGCAACTGCTGTTTTGGGGGTCGGGGCATTTTAGGGCCTCTGCAAGGCTTTACTGCCATTTATGTTCCTCAACTAAATACCCTTTGTGCAGCAGCCTGTCGTCAAACATATTTACTTTACTATCTTCCAAAATGCCATAATACCTGGCCCCACAGCTTTCGCAAAACCACCATTGATAGGATATTTCAATTGGACGGTCTTTTTCTTCAGTTGAAATACTGAGTTTGCACTTTAAACTACTTGGGCATTTTATACATTTCATTCGGCATATTAATTAGCGGGTAACAATACAAATATAATGTTTCCCGTTCCAGGCCCGCCTCCGGCATACTACAGCCTTTTTAGGTATGCCGGGCGGGCTAAAAACATCGTAAATTCCGAATTAATTTGTGCAAAATTTTACTACCCAAAAAATATCCTGGTTGTATCAGCTTTTTTGCCAATCCGGTTTAAGAAAAAGAGATTAAATAGAAAAGTTGCAAATAATAAACCTTTTAAATAAAATTACTATTTTTATAAAAATCTCTGATATTGTATGGCCATTTTAAACTTTGATACCCATTTTAAAGACCTCTTCGAAAACACCAGTGACCTGATCCACTTCCTCACTATTGATGGAAAAATTGAATTGGTAAATACTGCCTGGCTTAAAACCCTTGGCTACGAAAAGCATGAGGTTGAAGGCCGAAGTATTTATGATTTTATTCATGTTCCCTGTATTGACGAATATAAATCAATACGTAACTCAGCTATTACTAAAAATGGAAGCAATGAACTGGTAACCACTTTTATGACTAAGGACGAAAAAGAGGTTGTGCTGGAAGGGCAAATAGGCTGCTTCAATACCAATGATAAACATGCATATACAAGAGGCGTTTTTAAGAATATTACTGCAAAAAAAATAGCAGAAAAAAAATTAGAGGCTAATGAAAAAAGATTAAAAACTTTCTTTCAAAGCGGCCCGGATGCAATAATAGTAATTAATGAACTTCAGGAAATTTTAGACTGGAACACCAAAGCAGAAACAATTTTCGGATATACTGCAACCGAAGTTATTGGCAGGCCTTTATCAGAAACAATTATTCCTCCGCAATACCGTAAGGCGCATATTGACGGGATGGCGCATTTTTTAAAAACGGGTGAAGGCCCCGTTCTTAATAAAACCATTGAAATAATTGCCCTGCATAAAAAGGGACATGAATTTTACATTAACCTTAGCATTTCTAATGTGAAGTTGGATGGCCAATGGCTTTTTATTGCTTTTCTATCGGATATTACCGACAGAAAAAAAACAGAGCAAGCACTGATACATAAAGAAGCTGAATTATTACAGGCAAAACTCCTGGAAGAAAAAAAAGATGAATTTATTTCTATTGCCAGTCATGAATTAAAAACGCCTTTAACCACCATTAAAGCTTACGCACAATTAGCGTTGGATATGTCAAAAGATAAATACCCGGATGATGTGCAAAAATGTCTTTTAAAAATAGACCAGTATGCCGGCAAGTTAAACTTTCTTATAAATGAGTTACTTGATGTTTCACGAATTCATGGTGGAAAACTGAGCCTTACTAAAACTGAAATAGAAATGACTCCCTTTCTTGATGAAGTGATCAATTCAATGCAGCAAATTACGGCTGCCCATAATATAATTTTAGAAAAAAATGAAGCCGTAAATGTAATAGCTGACCCCCTAAGGCTGGAGCAGGTAATTACCAACATCATAAGTAATGCAGCTAAATATTCTCCCGGAAAAAAAAATATACTTGTAAACTCATTTAAAAAAGATGATTCCATTGTGGTTTCATTTACTGATAATGGAATAGGTATTCCTAAAGAAAAGATTTCTAAAATTTTTGACCGCTTTTACAGGGTAGATGAAGCATCAAAACATTTCAGCGGCCTGGGAATTGGGCTGTTTATTTCAGCAGAAATAATTAAACAGCACGGCGGCTGTATTTGGGTTGAAAGCAAAGAGGGTGAAGGAACTACTTTTTATTTTAGTTTGCCTGTATTGAATTGAATTGCATTTCTTTTATTAAATACAAACTTCCTAAACTTATACAACCTTAAGGCTCCATCAGAAAATTAATTCCCTGTTTATTTTACTGTTAGTTTAACTGGTAACCGCCTGCCCGAATCAAAAAATCAATAACTTAATTTTGGGGAAATAGAATTTGATTAATACCGGCAGCCCAGCCCTTAGGTGAATTTCAAGCGATGTAGTTAAAAAAATATCCTACAGCATAAAACAATAAAAATCCTACTCCTCCATCCACCGCATTCCCGTCTTTTTAATATCGGTAACAATGTTATCAATAAAATTAAACTGGTCGGCAATGGGTTTAAACTCAGTGAGTAGTTTTTGTGTGTCGCTTTTTAAAATGCCCTGCTGCAGTTCCAGCCGCCTTGCCTGTAACAGTTGCTGCAAATGCTGCTGAATATTATTGGTGGGTAACACTTCTGGTGCAACAGTTTCTGCAGGTATATCGCTGATGATCTTTTCTGCATCTTCCAGCCGGGCCACAGCCGTTTTAACAAGTGGTGCAAAATCGGGTGATGCAAATTTTTGCGACAGCGGTTTTACATAATAAGAAAGCGTGGCAATATGTGATGTGAGCATGTGATTAAGCACCACAAACTGGTGTAGTTCCTTACTATTTTTTTGTTTGCGTTTAGGATCGGATAACATGCGGGTGAAGGCATCAGAAAGATTGGCCAGTGCAACAAAAGCATGCTGGCGGCTTACTTTATACACGGTATTGCTTACCGGGTTTCCCGTAAATGCTGCGGCAATATCTGTAAAATAAATCTTATTGCTTTTAATGGCTTCCAGCATATAATTGCTTACCTGGTCCTGCTCCCAGGCAGGCAACAAAATAAGGTTGGCCAAAAATGCAATCACAGAACCAATAACAGTATCTGTGATCCTGTCGGTAATAATGATTTGAAAACTGGCATTACTAAGGAAGTGAAACAGCAGCAATATATAAGGCGTCATAAAAATTACGCTGATCATATAATGCGTTCGCATAAAACTGTACGTGCCAATCATCAGCAGCAGCATAATCACAAAAAGAGCATCATTGCTTTTTATAAAATATAAAATTACCAGTCCTGCTGCTGCACCAAGTACGGTACCTATCAGCCTGTCGGAATTTCTTTTTTTAGTGAGGCTGTAAGCAGGTTTTAAAATAACAATGATGGTGAGTAATATCCAGTAACTGTGCCCCACCGGAAAAAACAAAGAAACAATAAAACCCAGCACCGTAGCAATACTTACCCTTACGGCATGCCTGAAATTATTGGATGCAAAAGAAAGGTTATCACGCAGCAGTTTCCAGTCGATGGGTTGATGGCTGACAAACTTATCATAGTCCACCGGTTTACTGTTTTTTTTGCTGAGTTCTTTATCATAGGCTGTGTACAGGTGCAGTGTATGTATGCGGCCGGCAATATCGCTGATGCTGTTGAGGATATGCCGCATGCTTATAAAGCCATCAACATTTTCTGCGGTGCGGTTACTATCCCTGAAGGTTTCAAAATAAGTTTTTGTTTTGCTGATATGCGCTGCCAGCAAACCTGTTTCTTCTGATGCGCTGCCGCTTTTTACAGCAATGCCTATTTCATCAAGTTCATTGGCCAGCTCATTAATCAGTTGCCGGTATTGCTCCAGTATATTATCTTCATTAAACGCATCATGCAGCGCTTTGTAATCGTGGTAACTGGTCATCGTTCTTTCAAAAAGGTCAACGATGTCGGTAAATATCATCAGCAGTGTTCTGCCGGTGGTGGTAGATTCTTTGATAACGTTCCTGCTTTTAAAAAGCAGTTCCCTCACCAGGTTCTGTTCATTATGCAACACAATCTGCTGTTCCATCATTTGCTGGTATGTTTTTTCGTAGTCAACTTCTTTTTCATAAAAAGAAGCCCTCACACGCAGGTAACCGGCAGTAGCCATAATGCAATCGCCCAATGCCTGCTGCGCCAGTTTGTACGGCCTGAAACCATATAACAGTAAACTAAGCAGCATATACCATACTGCACCGGCCAAAATGTATGCAGCATTAATAAGTACTTCCCATCCCTGGTGATGCCTGTCTATATTAAGCACCATCAACAGCAATGCAGAAACACCAATAGAGTTTGCCCGGTTACCAAATACCGCGATCATCGAAAATAAAAAACAGCTCAGCAATATTAATACGCCCAAAATATATGGATGCGGTGCTGCAAAACCTGTTACTACCGCCATCACCGTATTGATAATGATACATGCCAGCATACCATTTTTACGGTGCTGTATTGGCCCCGGCGTATCTGTAATGCTCACACTCATGGCACCCAATGATACCACTACACCAACAGCCAGTAAATTAAAATAATTAAGAAGAATAGCAGGCAATACAATGCCCGCAGTAATGCGAATACCATCACTTAGGTAATGGCTGCTGATAAAACTTTTATATTCTTTTATATAATCCATCTGGAACTTTACAAAGATAGTTTCATATCAGCTGTCATCAGCCTGCAGAAACGATACGGCTGTCTTTTAAAAAATTCAAAAATAATTTTGCGTAACCCAAAAGTTACACATATATTTGTAACCGAATGGTTACTTAAATGATTTTAAAATGAGAAGAGATGTTTTCCAGGCGATAGCAGACCCTACCAGGCGCAGCATTTTAGGATTGCTGGCCCTGCAAACATTAACATTAAATGCGGTGGCAGAAAATTATAAGATAAGCCGGCCCGCCATTTCCAAACACATAAAAGTACTTACCGAATGTGGGTTGATAGAAATAAAAAAGAAAGGCCGGGAACGCTATTGCATAGCCAGGCTTGATAAACTAGGTGAAGTAAATGCTTGGGTAGCACAATACAAACAGTTCTGGGAAGGTAAGCTGGATGCACTGGAATTGTATCTTGATAAAATTCAAAAACAACAAAAAAATGCCAAACGAAAATAATACCGCCGACCGGGAGATCAGGATTTCAAGATTGCTGAATGCTCCTATTGCGCTTGTCTGGGAAGTATGGACCGATCCCGAACATATAAAAAACTGGTGGGGACCCAATGGTTTTACCAACAGCATTTCTGTAATGAATGTGCAGGAAAATGGCGAATGGAATCTGATCATGCACGGGCCCGATGGCACTGACTATAGAAACGAAAGTATTTTTAAAGAAGTTGTAAAACATAAAAAACTTGTTTACGACCATATCTCGGGGCCAAAATTTACGGCCATCATTGAGTTTGAAGCGCAGGGTGATAAAACGATGCTTAACTGGCATATGTTATTCAGAAACAAAGAAGAATTTATACATACCGTTAAAACATTTAAAGCAGATGAAGGCATGAAACAGAATGTAGAAAAACTGGCGGCATATCTTACAATGAAATTGAATCATAAAAAATAAAAAACATGAAAACTATTCAGATAGAAAGAACTTACAACGCCCCCATTGCCCTGGTGTGGAAAGCCATTACCGACAGGGACATGATGAAGGCATGGTATTTTAATTTTGGGGAAGATTTTAAACTGGAAACCGGTGCTGTATTTGAATGGACAGCCGGCGACACCAAAGACAATCAATGGCTGCACCGCGGTAAGATGATCGAGATAATTCCAAATCGGAAACTGGTACATAGCTGGGAGTATCCCGGTTATGCAGGCAGTTCAACACTTAGCTGGAATCTTGCTAAAGTTGATGACGCCACAACTAAAGTCACGCTCATTCATGAATTCACCATTCCTTTCGACAGCAATGTACAGGAACTTAAAACAGAAAATTTTGAAATGGGCTGGAATCAAATTATCAA
>JANNYY010000433.1:0-1801 GCA_031410355.1 Chitinophagaceae bacterium
ATTTTTATGATAACAAGGTTGTGGAGATTGCAAAAAATATTGCACCAAGTACAAGGGGCGAATATGAGATAACGACGGTTAACGATCATTATCTTCAGCAAAAAAAATTAAAAGTAGCTGTGCTTGACCGTGGTTTTGCATGGCTGGATACCGGTACCTTTGAAAGCCTTGGCGATGCAGCAGAATATGTACGGGTGATAGAAAAAAGGCAGGGTTTAAAGATTGGCTGCCCCGAAGAGATTGCATACCGCATGGGATTTATAAACCGGGAACACCTGGTTAAACTGGCAGGCGAATTTGCTAAAAGTGGTTACGGCGAATATTTAAGAAAGATTGCAGAATAAAAATAACGACATGAACTATTATGTACACCCCAGTTCCATTATTGATGATAATTGCCAAATTGGCGAAGGCACTAAGATCTGGCACTTCTCCCATGTAATGTCGGGTGCAGTTATTGGTAATAACTGCAACCTTGGGCAAAATGTGGTGGTATCCCCAAAAGTAGTGCTGGGCAATAATGTAAGGGTGCAAAATAATGTTAGCATTTACGAAGGGGTAATTTGTGAAGATGATGTTTTCCTGGGCCCAAGTATGGTTTTAACCAATGTGATAAACCCCCGCAGTGCGGTAAGCCGTAAGCAGGAGTTTAAAACAACGCTGATAAAAAAAGGCGCAAGTATTGGCGCCAATGCAACCATTGTATGCGGTAACACCATTAACGAATATGCTTTTATTGGCGCCGGCGCCGTAGTTACCAAAGATGTGCCTGCATACGCATTAATAGTGGGTAATCCCGGCAGGCAGGTGGGCTGGATGAGTGAATTTGGACAGAAATTGCAATTTGACAAGGAGAACAAAGCCGTTTGTTCAGAAAGCGGGCAGGAATATATTTTGGAAAATGCTGTGGTAAAAAGAATTATCTCAGGATAATAGAACTTCTGCAGGAATACTCAATTCCCGGTGAAACAGCCTGGCCAGTTCTAAGGTTAAGGGTTTACGTTTATTTAAAACAGCGGAGATATAGCCCTTGCTTCCAACTTTGCCTACCCAATCTTTATTTTTTAACCCCATGTCCTGCATTTTTAGTTTAATGGCATCAATGGCGTTCGGTAAAGGAACAGGGTAATTGATGTCTTCATATTGCTTTATCAACAGTAATGCTACTTGTACTTTTTCTCCCTCAGGGCTGCCGGCTTTAACTTTAGCGTCAAGTTTTTCATCAATCCAGTCAAGATACTCCTGGTATTGTTTACTGGTTTTTATTATTTTAAGTTCCATAATTATTTCTTTTTATTTTGAACTACAATCACATCAATTTTATCATATTCAGCATGCGTACCAAACCATTTTACCTGAATTACCCTGAAATCAAAAACAATCCTTACTACTAAACGGTAATTATTGCCCATAATATTAAAAACCACCCTGTCATCTGCTATCAAACTGGCATTTCCATACTGTTGCTTTAATTCATTAAAATTTTTAAATTCAGCAATTATCAGTTCGTGGTACCATTCCTGCAAGGCTGTAGCCGCCACTGGGTATCTTCTACAATAGGCCAGTAATGTTTTCCTGGTTATGATGTTAAACACGTATAAAACTACAAAAAAGTTTTCCAATAGAAAACATTTTTGTATTTTTATTTTAATTTACCCCCAGTGGGTACTTTTATTTATTTTTATTCCTCAACACAACTATTTACCCAAAAATTTCGTCTTGGGTGAGTAAAATAATAATAAACCACTTATCTTTGAGTAGTTTATTTACTCACTTTTGATGATAGAAGCACTCATTTCCT
>JANNYY010000434.1:0-11510 GCA_031410355.1 Chitinophagaceae bacterium
ATAGCGGTATTATCTTCCATTGCAGCATTATCACAGGATTTTTCGAATAAAGGCAAAGATTTTTGGGTTGCCTATGGCTATCACCAACAAATGACCAATGGCGGCGGAGGTGGAAGCCAGGACATGGTGCTTTATTTTGCCACAGACCAGGTAACGAATATTACCATTTCCATTCCAGGTATACCGTATACCGTTCAGAATATAACAACTGGTGCGGGCAATAATGTGGTAACATCCGTAGTCATTCCCAAAACGGGGGCTAACGATGCCACTTTAAGAGTTGATGGTCTATCCAACAAAGGGATACATATCACCAGCGATAAACCGATGGTGGCTTATGCACATGTTTATAATCAAAGTGTTTCCGGAGCTACAATATTATTTCCTACCAATACTTTGGGCAGGGAATATTATTCAGTTAACTATAAAAACTGGTCAAATTCTCTAAATTCAAATTGTTGGTTTTATGTGGTAGCTGCTGATACCGGCACTACTAAGATTGAAATTACCCCAACTGGTAATACTACTGGGGGATGGATTTCGGGAACTACTTATACTGTAACGCTAACCCAAGGGCAGATTTATAATGTTATGGGCTCATTAATCAGCAGCCCAAATAATTGTAACCCCGTTTGTACCGGGTACGACCTTACCGGGTCTAAGATTAAAAGTGTGAATACTGGCAGCGGCTGTAAAAAAATTGCTGTTTTTTCGGGTAGCGGAAGAATAAGCATAACGTGTAATAATAATAATTCTTCTTCCGATAATTATATGGTGCAGGCGATGCCAAAAACTGCATGGGGTAAAAAGTATTTAACTGTTCCAGCCAATGGTAATCAGGCAAATAATATTTACCGGGTGTGTGTATCAGACCCTGCAACCATTGTAAAAATAAATGGTGCTGTTACAGCTTTACCTTTACTAAATGGTTTTTATTATGAAATTCCTTCTACAAATCAACCTCAAAGTATTGAAGCAGATAGCGCTATTATGGTTGCCCAGTATTTTACTTCACAAAACGCTTGTGGAAACGGAGCTACAGGAGATCCGGAAATGATTTATTTAAGTTCGGTAGAGCAAAATATAAGTAAAGTATTATGGAATGCTACGCCCAACTTTTTAATTACTACACATAACTTTAATGTGGTACTGCCCAATTCAGGTACTGCGGTTAGCTCTTTTCGATTAGATGGTGCAGCAGTAGGCGGGTTTGTTGCACATCCACAAGATGCAAATTATGTTTATCTAAAACGGAATGTTACAGCGGGATTCCATATAATACAATCCGATTCAGGTTTTAATGCCATTGCTTATGGTTTTGGAAATGCAGAATCTTATGGTTACAACGCCGGTACAAATATTAAAGACCTTTATCAGCAAATAGGCGTAAAAACCACTTATGGTATTGAAACTGCGCCTTCGGTCTGTACCAATTCGCCATTCAAGTTTAAAGTTTCATTGCCTTATATTCCTGATTCCATGCATTGGAATTTTAATGGCGCAGTTGGCATGTCTCCCAATAACAACACGGTGTATGTAGATAATACGGCAAATATTGCCGAAGATTCATTTACTGTTGTAAATGGCAAAACAATTCACTGGTATTCTATACCTCTTCAATATACTTTTTCAACTATAGGTGTGTATCCTATAACCATTACGACCTTTGTTCCTAACAGCGATTGTGGATCTATACAGGATATTGACTTTGATCTTGCAGTCTCCGATCCTCCCACAGCAAGCTTTAGTGCTGTAGTACCGGGTTGTTATCTGGAGCCTGTTGTGGCAACAGAAACTACTCCCCAAACACCCAAAGCCACTTACAGGCAATGGTGGGAGTTTTATGATCCAGTAACGAATCTAACCACTGTATTTTCCGGCAATGGCGTTAGAGTTGTTACCCATACTTTTACCACTCCAGGAGTTAAACGAATACGCCATTCCAGTATTACTACGCCTGGTTGTTTAAGTGATACCATTGTACAAATGATCACTTTGCCGGATATTCCAAATGCAACGGTTGCAGGTAATACAACTGTATGTATAAACTCAGTTGCTTCCGTTCCCGTTACTTTTACAGGTACATTAGGTACAGCAGAATATATATTTAGTTATAATATTAATGGCGGGGGTACATTAACTACTCCTCCAAGTACAGGAGGCAGTTATACAATTAATGCGCCTGCCAATGTTGCCGGTACGTTTACTTATAACCTGACGGGAGTAAGGAATGAAAATCCGGCAGGTACGCCATGCACCCGAAATATTAACGGCCAATCCATTACTGTTAATATAACCCCTGATGCTACTATTACCTTAAGGGCTGGCGATAACAATAATCAAACAGTTTGTATTAATAATCCTATTGCCATTATAAGATATGATATTGGCGGCAGCGGAACAGGAGCCAGTATAGTATTTACGCCGGCTTTACCAGGCGTAACAGGCAATTATGCAGGTGGTGTTTTCACCATTACCGGAACACCAACTTTAAACGGTGTATTTAATTATACCATAAGTACAACCGGGCCTTGCATAACACCTACAGCAACGGGTACAATTACAGTTACAGACAATGCTACCCTGGCACTTACATCAGCTCCGGGTACAGACAATCAGACACTGTGTATTAATGTCCCGCTCGTTAATATAACTTATTCAGTTGCGGGTAGCGGAACAGGAGGTAGTGTAAGTGGTTTGCCAGCAGGTGTAACTGGCACTTTCGCTGCTGGTGTAATAACTATAACCGGCACACCAACAGTAAGCGGCATATTTAATTACACAGTAAGTACAACAGGTCCATGTGTAATACCAACTGCAACGGGTACAATTACTGTTAGGGCAGATGCTACCATAACTTTAACCTCGGCTGTAGGAACAAATAATCAAACCCGTTGTATAAATACAGCCATTACAAATATTACTTATGCCGTTGGCGGAAGCGGTACAGGTGCTGTTGTTAGTGGTTTACCGGCGGGTGTAACCGGTTCTTTTGCCGGTGGTGTAGTAACAATAACCGGCACGCCAACAGCAGCAGGTACTTTTAATTATACAGTAACTACAACCGGCCCTTGCATTATACCTACTGCAACTGGTACAATTACTGTTACTGATAATGCAACACTAACTTTAACTTCGGCGGTAGGTACAGATAATCAAACTTTATGCATAAATACAGCAATTATAAATATAACTTATTCAGTTGCCGGTAGTGGAACAGGAGGCAGTGTAAGCGGTTTACCGGCAGGTGTAACCGGATCCTTTGTTGGTGGTGTAATAACAATAACCGGCACACCAACGGTAAGTGGCATATTTAATTATACAGTAAATACAACCGGGCCATGTGTTATACCTACAGTAACGGGTAGAATTACAGTTACAGCAGATGCTACCTTAAACTTAACATCAGCGGTTGGTACAGATAATCAAACACGCTGTGTAAATACTGCCATCACAAATATTACTTATGCCGTGGGCGGAAGTGGTACAGGTGCAACTGTTAGCGGTTTGCCTGCGGGTGTAACCGGTACCTTTGCCGGCGGTGTAGTAACAATAGCCGGTACACCAACAGCATCAGGTACATTTAATTATACAGTAACTACAACCGGCCCTTGTGTAATACCTACTGCTACTGGTACTATAACTGTTACTAATAATGCTACCCTGGCACTTACATCAGCGCCTGGCACTGACAATCAGACTTTGTGTATTAATATCCCTCTTATAAATATAACTTATTCAGTTGCGGGTACCGGAACAGGAGGCAGTGTAAGTGGTTTGCCGGCAGGTGTAACCGGCTCCTTTGCTGCTGGTGTAATAACTATAACCGGCACACCAACTGTAAGCGGGATATTTAATTATACAGTAAGTACAACCGGCCCTTGTGTTATACCTACTGCAACGGGTAGAATTACTGTTACCGGAGATGCAACTTTAACTTTGACCTCGGCTGCAGGAACAAATAACCAAACCCGTTGTATAAATACAGCCATTACCAATATTACTTACACTGTTGGCGGAAGTGGTACTGGTGGCAGCGTAAGCGGTTTGCCTCCGGGTGTTACCGGAGTTTTTGCGGGTGGTGTTATTACTATTTCTGGTACACCCACCAGCACTGCAGGAAGTCCGTATACCTATACGGTAACTACTACAGGGCCTTGTGTAATTCCCACTGCAACCGGAACAATTACCGTTAACCCGGATGCATCTATTACTTTAACATCGGCAGCTTCCACAACATCACAGGAACTTTGCAGAAATTCAACAATTACAAATATTACCTATTCCATTACTGGCGGCGGTACCGGCGCAACGGTATCAGGCCTGCCAGCAGGGGTTACGGGTGTGTATGCAGGTGGTGTGTTTACTATTAGCGGATCACCAACAGTTGCAGGTTTATTTAATTATACCGTTACAACAACCGGAACTTGTGTGCAGAATAGCCTGTCGGGGTCTATACTTGTTAATCAATTACCAACTGCCAGCTTCACATATACAAGCCCAAGTTGCGCTACAAGAACTATAAGTTTTACAGATGCATCAGTTCCCAATAGCGGAGTACTGACAAACTGGTCATGGAATTTTGGGGATGCTTCTCCATTGGGTACAACTCAAAACCCGACACATGTTTATGCTGCGGCAGGAACTTATACAGTTACACTTACCGTAACAACTAATAAAGGCTGTATCAGTAACCCTATTGCTTCAGTTCCAGTTACTATAAACAGCAGGCCATTAGCTGGCTTTATAATTCCTGAAGTTTGTTTAAGCGATACTTACGCACAGTTTACAGATACCAGTACACTTGCAAATGCAGTTATTAACCGTTGGGACTGGAATTTTGGAGATCCTGGTTCCGGACCTTTAAATACCTCCACTTTACAAAACCCTACACACAGTTATTCTGCAGTTGGCTCTTATTCTGTAAGGTTAATTGTATGGAATTTTGCTTTAGGTTGCAGGGATACAATTACCCAGATATTAACAGTTAACGGTAGTTTCCCGATAGCTAATTTTACAGTAAACAATCCTGCAACTTTATGTGCTAATGATTCTGTTGGCATTGTAGAGGCCTCAACTGTTTTCCCCGGAGTAATTACTAAAGTTGAAATTTATTGGGATAATGTTGGGTTTCCTGCTGTTTTTCAAATAGATAATAACCCTTTTACCGGCAAAGTTTACCGCCATTTATATCCAAACTTCCAGGCACCATTAACCAAAACATTTACCATTCGTTACCGGGCATATTCAGGTGGTGTTTGCGTTAATGATAAATTTAGAAACATTACCGTAAATGCGGCGCCATTGGTGCAGTTTAATAATATACCCAATACCTGTTACCTGGTTGCACCATTCCAGCTAACTCAGCCAGGTAATGGTGGTGTGCCGGGTACCGGTGTGTTCAGCGGGCCGGGTGTTTCCCCATCGGGAATATTTAATCCGCAGGCCGCAGGTGTAGGTACACATACTATTTTATACACGTATACATCAAGCGCAGCCGGATGTGTGGATACGATGAGTAAAACCATTACTGTGTTAGATACAGCACATGCAGTATTTGGAGTTACATTGCCCAGTTGTGAGCAGGTGCCAACTATCTTTACTGACCTAAGTACAGCGCCGGCATCAGTTACACTGCTTAATACAGTTTGGGATTTTGGTGATTTAACCGGGCTTCAAACTTATGCAATTGGTTCGCCTATCAGTCATGTGTACGCAGGTCCGGGCCCTTATACAGTAATCATGCACACTGTATCGAATGATGCGCCTGTAGGTTGTTTGAGTAAAGACACATCCGCCCTGATAAATATTGATCCTAATCATGGTATTTCTTTACTATCGGCAAATAATAACCAGACCCTTTGTGTTAATAATGCTATTGCACCAATCAGGTATCAGTTAAGTGGTGGTGCAACAAATATTGTAATGCCGCCAGCAGGATTGCCTCCAGGAGTTACAGCTTCGTTAGGAGCAGGAAATGTAGTAACCTTAACTGGTACACCAACACTTGCAGGTACATATAATTACAGCATACAAACCACGGGTAATACCTGCGTGGTTGCAAATGCATCAGGTGTTATTACGGTAAAACCCGATCATGCAATTTCGTGGAATGCTACCAGTGGTAATCAAAACCAATCCCTTTGTGTTAATGTGGCTATTCAGGATATTGAATATCAATTAAGTGGTGGAGCCACAAATATAGTAATGCCTCCCACAGGTTTGCCTCCTGGAGTTACGGCTTCGTTAGGAGCAGGAAATATAATAACCATAACTGGTACACCAACACTTGCAGGTACATATAATTACAGCATACAAACCACGGGTAATAATTGCGTTGTTGCAAATGCATCAGGTGTTATTACGGTAAAACCAGATCATACCATTTCATTAAATGCGGGCAGTAATGCAAACCAGGCGGTTTGTATAAATACACCAATAACTGATATTGTATATACTTTAGGTGGGGGAGCCACCGGCGCAATAATTACACCCCCCTTACCAACAGGAGTTAATTATGTGGTTACAGGCAATACGCTCACCATCAGCGGAACGCCCAGCCCGGCTGCGGGAGGTCCTATATTCCCTTTTACAATAACTACAACGGGTAATTCCTGTGTACTTGCAACAAGTTCCGGTTCCATTTCGGTGGCACCAGATGATATCATTGCATTTACTTCCGGTGATACTATGCAATCTGTTTGTGTTAATACTGCAATTGATCCTATAGTTTATACCATAGGGGGAGGTGCCACAAACGTTACGATTTCAGGATTGCCATCAGGTGTTAATTATAGCGTAAGCGGCAATACCGTAACCATTAGCGGAACGCCAAATACCACGGGTGGCCCATCTTTCCCTTATGTGATTTCAACAAATGGTATTTGTGTTCAGGACACTGCTGATGGAGAAATAATTGTAAATCCATACCCAATACCAAATTTTGCAGTTGATAAACCAAGTTATTGTATACCAAATGCCATTGTAATATTTAACAACAGTTCTGTTATGCCTGACGGCAGCGGCATGACCTATCTTTGGAATTTTGGGGAACTTTCAAGCGGCGGTGCAAATACTTCTTCGGCTGTTAATCCAAGTCACTGGTATTCGGGCACAGGGCCTTTTAATGTAAATCTGAGTGTTAGCAGTGTAGCCGTTCTAAATGGTGGCATTATTGGTTGTTCTCATGATACAACCATAGTTGTTAATACTATTCATCCCCAACCAAAAGCCGATTTTGCCAAAAATAAACCAAGTGTTTGTATAGGTGATAATGTAACATTTACTGATAATACTAACGGGGGTGGCATAATACAACAATCATTTTGGAACATGGGTGATGGATCTCCCACCCAAAACGGAAATCCATTCACTTACCTGTACAGGGATACTTTACCATCGCCCTTTATAATTACTTATTATGCACAGGATAATTTAGGCTGTAACAGTGATACCATTAAAAGGCCGTTTTATGTTTATCCTTATCCTCATGTAAATGCAGGCCCCGACAGGTTTGTACTGGAGGGTGGTTCAATTCAGCTTGAAACGGTAACTTTTGCCAATGATCCGCAATATGCTTGGACACCTACTACCTATCTTGATGACAGCAGGATAGCAAGGCCAAGGGTTACAGATCCTAAAACAGATATGACTTACCGCTTGACAATTACCGCCAGGGGAGGTTGTGCTTTAAGTGATGATGTATTTGTTAAGCTGCTCAGGTTCCCGGTAATACCAAATACATTCTCTCCAAATAATGATGGTATAAATGATAAATGGAGAATTGATTATTTAAATACTTATCCAAATAACAGGGTACAGATATTTACAAGAAACGGAAACCTGGTATTTGAATCAAGAGGCTACAATACAGCATGGGATGGTACCTTTAAAGGCAAACCATTACCATTTGATACGTATTATTATATCATAGAGCCTGGTAATGGCCGTGACCCTATAACCGGGTATGTTACCATTTTAAAATAAACCAACATTTACAGCGGCGTAAGAATTACACCGCTGTAAATGTTTTAAGCAGCGGATTAACATTTTATTCAGTCATAATGATTGAACTTTATTAAACGGGAGCTTGCAGGCCCTTATGAAAAAAGCTGAAAGCATGAAGAAAACTTTATTGATCTCCGCATTCATTTGTTTAACAGGATTTACGGCATTCAGCCAGGCTAAACCCTTTTATACTCAGTATATTTTAAACAATTATATACTTAATCCCGGTATTACCGGCATTGAAAATTACACCGATGTTAAACTAAGTTACCGAAACCAGTGGGCCGGTATAAACGGTGCCCCGGTAACCACCTACCTCAGTATTCATGGCCCTCTTGGTAAAAAAGATCTGCGTACTAATGCCACTTCCTTCCAGGTTCCCGGGCATAACCCTGCAGGCCCCAAAGCATGGGATGAATATGCTGTATCTCCTGCGCATCATGGCATTGGCCTCCAGGTAATAAATGATAAGGCCGGGTATATAAGCCGTTGGTCGGCGGCTGTATCGTATGCTTATCACAAACCGCTTACGGCCCGTACAAGTATTGCCGCCGGTTTAAATGCAGGGATAACGAGTGTAAGTATCGACAGGTCAAAAATAGAATGGGGAAATCTTGATCCCAATGATCCCGCTATAGGATATAATAACGGGTCTATCAGTAAAATTAAGCCCGAAATAGGAGCAGGCCTGTGGTTATATTCTGCAAGGTATTTCCTGGGTGTATCTGTATTAAATATTATTCCGGGTAAAGCCAAGTTTGTAACTGATAAAAATTATGGCGAAACATTTACGCCAAACTATTTTGCTACGGGCGGTTACCGGTTTGCCGTGTCGGATGATATTTCCGTGTTACCATCGGTGATGGTGCAGTATTGGCAACCCCAGTTAACTGCCATACATGCCAATGTAAAAATGCAATACCAGGATTTTTTATGGATCGGCGGTAGCTACCGTTTTGCAGACCTGGTAGGAGGGTATTCGGGAATGATTGGTGTAAATGTATCCAACACCTTCAATATCAGTTATGCTTATGAACACGCAACTTCCAGCCGCCTCCAGGCTTATACCAATGGTACTCATGAAGTGGTGATTGGATTTTTAATAGGGAACAAATACGGAGATAGCTGTCCACGTAATATTTGGTAAGATCATGAGCTATGAGCTATGAGCTATGAGCTATGAGCTATGAGCTATGAGCTATGAGCTATGAGCTATGAGCTATGAGCTATGAGCTATGAGCTATGAGCTATGAGCTATGAGCTATGAGAAAGTATTAAGCCGTGTAAAATACAATCTAAAATCGGCTATTTAAAATCTGCAATTCGAAATTTACTGTTGAGCAGGATAAAACTTCTTAACCGTGTTTTTTAAAGAATCAATTTTAAGTGAGAGAGAATCCATTATAATTTCTTTGGCAGATATTACCCATTCGGGTTGCAATATCCATTTGCCATTTTCAAAACTCAGGTAATAAACTTTTACCGAGGCCGATCCCGACCCTTCTTCCTTAATAATGATCTGGCGGGCTGCATCATTTTCATATATGGCAACGGGTAAAGCAAAATTTAAGTCTGTGGATTTTGCAATTTCTTCAGCTTTTTCTGTTAACGGTTTACTAACGGTTTGGGGCTTTATGGGTATGTTATTTTCAATTACCGTTTGATGCAGTTCCCGCTGGTTAGCCAGCGTTTCAACTGGTTTATTTACAGGTATTGTATGCTTTCCAAATTCTGCATCAGAAATAATAAAATTATTAAAAGGAATATATTGAATATCTGCTGCAGATTGTAAAGACTGTGCCGTTTTTTCTGATTGAAATAATACAGTGGCAGAAAGCATTACCAGTAAAATTAACCCGACAAACGGTGCAACAATATTAAAACGAAGCGTGTGGTTAAGAACTTTTTCGCTGGTAAAAAAACGGATGCGCTGCAACAACTGTTTTTTCCTGTTAACAGCAGCCAGTTGAAAATTGGGAACTAATTGTTTTATGCGTTCGGCCTGTAAAAGGGTTTCGGCATATAAGGCCGGGGAGTATTCAAACGATAATACATGTACATCACAGTTCTTCTCTCTTTCAAGCTTTATTTTTTTACAAAGATTTATCACAAACGGGTTAAAAAAGAAAATTGTTTCTCCAACCATTAAAAACCAGTTGAGCAGGTAATCATTTGTGCGGATATGTGTTAACTCATGCAGGATAAGGGTTTCGGCCTGTTTTGTATTTATATTATTAAGCAGGGCAACGGGTAATAATATGATGGGTTTAAAAAATCCGAATGTAACCGGCGTATTTATGGAACTGCTTAACCAAAGCTTTACTTTTTGTTTAATGCCAAACTGCTGAGTTTTTAATTGTGTAAAAAGTTTAAGCTCAACTGATGGTTTTTGTAAGCCTGTTTTGTATTGCTGTTTAAAATTATACCAGTTGTAAATAGCCTTTATCAATTTATATGCAATAACAAAAATGTACAGACTGAATATCCATGGAGCAATTGACTGAATATTTTGGGTGCCGAAATAACCGGTAATGTTTTGGGTAATACTTGTAAATTTTCCGGGGCTGACAGTATCATAAAAGTAAATGAAAAAAGTAAGTACAAATAAAACTAATTGCGCAGCAATGGCAGCGTATAAAAAGTTTCTTTTGGCTAAGGGAGCATTGTGTTTATGTACAATCTTATCTACAATAATATACAGCAACATTAATAGTGCAGCCTGCCAGATGCTGTGCAACATGGCTACGCAGAAGCTGTAACAAAACTGAACCATAAGCGTTTAACCGTTTAGAATTTGCCGTTTAAAGTTTATTTATCTTTTTTAAGCTGATTGATCAGCAGCTGTATTTTTTCGAGTTCTTCTTCGCTGGCATCATGTCCACCCAGGGCCTGCAGTACCAGGTCGGATGAGGAGCCGGCAAACAAGGAGTTGATCATTTTATTCAGGAACTGTTGTTGTGTTTTTTCTTTGGTAACAGCAGGCTGATAAATGTGAGTCTTGTTGCTGTCGTCCCGTGTTACCAAACCTTTTTCAAACATGATCTGCATCAGTTTGAGCGTAGTGGTATAACCGGCATCCTTGGTTTTCAGTAACTCTTCATGCACTGTACGTACGGTAGCTGATTTCTCATTCCACAAAACCTGCAGTATTTCCAGTTCACTTTCGGTAGGCTTATTATTTTTAATCAATGTCATAGTACGATTTTTTTCGTAAGGCAATGTACGAATTTACTGGTAAATAGCAAATTTGTTTATTTATTTTTTGAAACTGTTAACAAAATCAGGAAGAGAAATAACAATTTTCATAAAACCACCTTCCTATTAACTTTAAACAGGCAAATATTAATTCTATTCAAGCATTACTTTTTTAAAGTAAAAAACATCCGGGTCAACCTGCAGGAATATTTTACTGGTTACTGTTATTCCTTTTTTGTCAACTACCATGCGCTGCATCCCTGCATCACTAAGTATGTTGATGGGTAAGGGCATATCCATGTTAAGAA
>JANNYY010000435.1:0-8154 GCA_031410355.1 Chitinophagaceae bacterium
TGCTGTTGTTCAGCATCACCCGTGTGCCAAGCCTTAAATCATTAGGTTTAGCTGATGCCCAGGTTTTATCCCAAGGCGAAGGCATTATTATGTGGCAGATGGGAGGGTTATTGATTGGTGGTATTATCTGGGGCATTATGGGTGATAAAAAAGGTAGGCTTAGTGTACTGTTTGGTTCCATCATTTTATATTCCCTCGCAAATGTTGCCAATGGCTTTGTACAAACTGCCGACCAGTTTAAGATCATCCGTTTTATTGCGGGTATCGGGCTGGCAGGTGAATTGGGTGCAGGTATTACACTGGTATCGGAACTTACGCCTAAAAATAAAAGAGGTATTGCCACTTCGCTGGTAGCAGGCATTGGTTTAACCGGGGCTATTGTTGCTTTTATAATGAAAGAAAATTTTGACTGGCGTACCTGTTATTTTATTGGAGGAGGATTGGGTTTGGTTTTATTGTTGTTGCGTATTTCAGTTTTTGAATCGGGTATGTTTAATGAATTGAAAAAGACGAATGTGCAGCGGGGCAATTTCTTTATGCTTTTTAATACTAAAGAAAGACTGAAAAAATATGTATGCAGTATTTTAATAGGCCTGCCTACCTGGTTTGTAATTGGTGTGCTGGTAACTTTCTCCAGTGAGTTTGGTAAACAAATGGGCATTGCAGAAAAGATAGACCCCGGTAAAGCAGTCATGTATGCTTATGTAGCAATTTCAATCGGCGATATTTTAATTGGCTTTATCAGCCAATGGTTTAGAAGCAGGAAGAAAGCATTGTATTTATTTTATTTTATTACTGCAGTTTTTATGGTTTTGTTTTTTACCGTGCAATGGAATGGCACTGCTGCCAATATGTACTGGATATGTGCCGGCCTTGGCTTTGGCACAGGTTTTTGGGCAATTTTTGTAACCATGGGCGCAGAGCAGTTTGGAACTAATATAAGAGCTACAGCAGCTACCACCATACCTAATATGGTAAGAGGTATGCTTACTATTATGATACTGCCAGTGTTTAAATTATTCAGGGGCACTACAGATTATGTTACCGGTGGCTGGATAACAGCAATAGTAATAATGGTTATAGCAATTGTTGCAGCCATTTTAGTTAACGAAACTTTTCACAAAGATTTAAATTATATAGAAGAGTAAAGCCCCCTCTATCTCCCCCGAATGGGGAGGAAACGGAGGAGATTGGCGGGAAGAAATATTTTTGATTATAATTTCTGTGTTTCTGTGTCCCAATAGCTATCGGGATAGCAAATAAAAATAATCTGTGGCAAAAAAATTCCTGATCATACGTTTTTCTTCAATTGGCGATATTGTTTTAACAACACCCGTCATCCGTTGCCTGCGTAAACAATACCCCGGTGCAGAAATACATTTTTTAACCAAATATAGTTTCAAAGCTATCCTGGCCCATAACCCTTACATCAATAAAATTCATACGCTGGGCGATAGTTTTGAGCTGATGCTGCATGAGCTGGCTACTGAAGAATATGACTACCTTATTGATCTTCATCATAACCTGCGCACACTTCGTATAAAAAAATTCCTTAAGAATGTAAAATCCTTTTCATTTAATAAACTAAATGTTGAAAAATTTATACTCACCAATTTTAAAATTAATACACTTCCCAAAAAACATATTGTTCACCGCAACCTGGACACAGTGAGAACGCTGGGTGTTAAAGATGACGGGCTGGGCCTGGATTATTTTATTCCTGCTGTGGATGAGGTGAAGCAGTCAGATATTCCAACTTCGCACATGCACGGATATATTGCAGTAGTTATTGGCGCTGCTTTGGCAACTAAAAAACTGCCTTTGCATAAATTAAAAGATTTGTGTTCAGCCATTGATCACCCCATAATTTTATTGGGTGGTAAAGAAGATTATGAAGATGGTAAGACAATTGGGGCAGTTGATGATGTTAAAATTTATAATGCCTGCGGTAAATTTAACCTGAACGAATCTGCAGGGCTGGTAAAAAAATCAAGATTGGTCATCACACACGATACAGGCCTGATGCATATTGCAGCCGCTTTTCAAAAGCCAATAATTTCCGTATGGGGTAATACAGTTCCGGCTTTTGGTATGTATCCTTATTATGGTAAAAGCTCAAATATGCAATTTGATGTTGTTGAAATAAATAAACTCTGGTGCAGGCCATGCAGTAAGATCGGTTATCAAAAATGTCCGCTGGGGCATTTTAAGTGCATGGAAAAAATTGCTGTTAACGATATTGTAAATCTGGTAAGGCAACACTTACATAAATAATAAATGTTGTTGTTTTGTATTCTATAGTAAAATCCAAATGATCAAAAATTGTATCCTAATATTTTTTCTCCTGGCAGGCAGTTCTGTTTATGCTCAATTAAATGTTACCATACAATGGCAGCCAATAAAACCGGGTAAAGAAGGCGATACCATCTATTATCAACCTGAAAGAAAACTTGACTGGCCAGATTTTAAAGGCAGGCCTGTTGCAGCAAGCCCTGCCGCCGCAATTACAGAATCGGGCTTTGGATATAAAATGTCTGTGCAATCACGCAATAAGAGAACCAATATAGTTATTACCGTGTTTTGTTATTTTAATAAACAACATTCCTGGGTAAAAGAAGATATGGATAATTATTATGCATTGCTGCATGAACAGCATCACTATGATATCACTTATATTAATGCCTGTCTTTTTGTTCAGAAGCTAAAGGAGGCCCGGTTTAATTCGGGCAATTATAATTACCTGGTTCAAAAAATTCATGATGAGAGTTTTAATGCACTTGATAAAATGCAGGGTGAGTATGACGGGGAAACTTCCAATGGCAGGATCAACCGCAAACAAAAGGCATGGAATAAAAAAATTGACCGGCAGTTGGAAGCGCTGGTTACAAATTAACGATCAGCACCGGAATTTTTAATTCATGCCTTACGGTATTTACAGTTTCGCCATAAATAAAATCCTGTATTCCTGTATGGCCGTGGGCGCCCATTACCAGCATATCAGCATTTACTCCTTTTGCAATTCTCACAATTTCCTTTGCCCGGTTTTTATAGCCCAAAAATCCTTCTGCAGTAAACCCTCTTGCCTGTAATTGCAAAACATAATTATCCATGCGTTCTTTATCTTTTCTCGATTCGTAATCATCGCTCTCATCTCCTAATAACCTGGCAGAGGCACTTTCAACAATATGCACCAAAAGATAATGCGTGTTTCCTTTTCCCTGGCCAATGGCATACGCCAGCAGTTTTTCGTCATTTTTACTAAAGTCCAGTGCAATGGCTATTTTATCAAAAACGGGTATTACAAGATTTTTAAGTGTATTAAATTCAGGGTGCATTTTTATGGAAGCTGGCTTCTTTGCTTTTGTAATGTATGGGTTGAGCGTGATATAAGTTAACAAAGCAATACAAGATAAGGCTGCTGCACCCACCAATATTTTTTGCCATAATAATCCATCTAAAAATACCGGGCCTATTTTATCTACCAGCATGGCTACGTTTAAATAAATCAATACCGATGCAATTAGCCAGGCAGCTATTTTTTGAATTGGGTTAATAGCGAATTTGCCCATGGTTTTTTTATCACTTACAAAATGTATCAATGGTATGATTGCAAAGCCAAGTTGTAAGCTTAAAATAACCTGGCTCAGTATCAGCAATGCATCTACATTTTTTTCGCCATAAATAATTATTACAATCAGGGCAGGTATAATGGCCACCATCCTTGTTATCAGCCTTCTGAGCAGTGGATTGATACGCAGGCTTAAATAACCCTCCATAATAATTTGCCCGGCAAGTGTACCGGTAATAGTGCTGCTTTGCCCCGCTGCAATTAGTGCAACAGCAAAAAGTATTGGTGCTACATTGCCCAGGAACGCAGGTAATAAGCGGTGGGCTTCTTTAATTTCGGCCACATTACTATTGCCGGTTTTAAAAAATACAGAAGCCGCTACAACCAGTATGGCCGCATTTACTAAAAACGCCAGATTTAATGCAATGGTAGTATCAACCCGGTTAAATTTAATGGCTTGTTTTATTCCAGCATCGGTGCGGTCAATTTTCCTGGTTTGAACAAGAGCCGAATGCAGGTATAAATTATGCGGCATTACGGTAGCCCCAATAATACCTATGGCAATGTATAATGCTTCATCATTTAAAACAGTGGGAATAAAACCTGTTGCCAGTTCGCCCATATTTGGTTTCGCTAAAATAATCTCTATTAAAAAAGAAATACCAATAACGCCAACCAGGGTTATTATAAAGGCTTCCATTTTACGAATGCCCAGGCGTTGTAAATAAAGTAATAAAAAAGTATCTAACACAGTTATGGAAACACCCCAAACCAATGGCAGGCCCGTTAATAACTGGATACCGATGGCCATGCCTAAAACTTCTGCCAGATCGCAGGCTGCAATGGCAATTTCGGCAAGTATGTACAAAAAGAAATTTACAAGTTTGGGATATGTTTCGCGGTTTGCCTGCGCCAGGTCTCTTCCTCTTACAATGCCCAGCCTTGCTGAAAGCCCCTGGAGTAAAAGTGCCATCAGGTTACTCATCAATAAAACCCAAATAAGGGTATATCCAAACTTGCTGCCACCAGCCAGGTCGGTTGCCCAGTTGCCTGGGTCCATATAACCAACACTTACTAAATAAGCCGGGCCTAGAAAAGAGAATATACGTCTCCAGCCTCTTTTTTTACCGGTAGTGTCAATTGATTCGTGTACTTCACTTAACGAAGCATCATTGATTTTTTTAATTAACATAATGTACAAACACGTTTTTGGCAACCTGTTCGCTGATGATGCAGGAGCTTTGTTTTAAAACTTTTACTTCTAATGAGCCATCAAATTCAAAATGCTTAAGTACGGTAATTGAAGTACCCAATGCAATATTATAGTGCTTAAGCATTTCAAGCATTTGTGGGGTTTGGTTGCTTACCGAACTTACCGTTACCGGTTTCTTTAACGGAATATCACTCAGGCTTTGCTGATTGATAACCGGTATTTTTCCGTGCTTGTCCGGAATAGGGTCTCCATGCGGGTCAAAGGAAGGGTTACCCAAAAAATTATCAAGCCTGTGTATTAATTCTTCGCTGCTGATATGTTCCAGGTCTTCGGCAATGCTATGCACTTTGTCCCAGTCAAATTTTAGCTTCTCTACTAAAAAAAATTCCCAAAGCCGGTGTTTGCGCACTACTTCCAGTGCAGCCTTTTTACCGGCTTCATTTAATTTAAAACCTTTATACTTTTCATACTGCAGCAGTTTCTTGGTTTTTAATTTCTTAAGCATATCGGTTACAGATGCAGCCCTGGTCTGCATTTCGGCAGCCAGGGAGTTGGTATTCACAAGGCCTGTTTCCTGCTGAAGGTGATAAATGCTTTTGATGTAATTTTCTTCGCTGGTTGTAAAACTCATATTGGTGAAAATAAAATTTAGACAAATCTAAAAATATTATTCTTATTTCCAAAATATTTTATTAAGCAGCTAATTTTTTATTAAGCAAATAAATAGCGTTCAGTTTGTAATGCCCCTGCGTTTTAAAAAGAGTTTCTTAATAGAAAATTGAAAGGGATGCGATATTTAAAAACCGGTAACGTGTATTATTTACATATAGTTATTTGTAAAATTTCCAGTAATATTGCCACTCAAATAATTTTATCCATTATGAACTTTTCTTCTTTTAATGTTCCCTACCAGGTAGATGAGCAGTACAGCAAGCGGATCGCATATTTTTCTATGGAGTTTGCAATAAGCCAGCCCTTAAAGATCTACAGTGGAGGCCTCGGTTTTTTAAGTGGTTCCCACATGCGCAGCGCTTATGAATTGCGGCAGAATTTAGTTGGCATCGGCATTTTATGGAAATACGGTTATTACGACCAGGCCCGTAACCAGGATCAAACCCTGCAGGTGCAATGGAACGAAAAAATTTATAACTTTTTGGAAGATACCGGCATTAAGTTTCAGATTGATATTCATGAACACCCGGTATGGGTAAAAGTTTTGTACCTGAATCCTGAAACTTTTAAATCGGCCCCTTTATTTTTACTAAGTACCGATTTGCCCGAGAACGATTATGTTTCTCAAACCATTACCCATCGTTTATATGATGCCAATGTTGCCACCAAAGTAGCCCAGTTTATTTTGCTTGGTGTGGGCGGCGCCAAATTAATGGATGAAATAAATTTTAACCCCGATCTGTATCATTTAAATGAGGCACATGCAGTAAGTGCAGCATTTTACCTGTATAAAAAATTCAGGACCAAAGAAGATGTAAAAAAGCGCCTGGTTTTTACCACGCATACGCCCGAAGAAGCCGGTAACGAAAAGCATGATATTTTCCTTTGCGAAAAAATGGGTTATTTCTGCGGAATAAAATTAGATGAGGTAAGAAAACTGACTGGTATGGATGGGGACCTGTTTAACCATTCACTGGTGGCTTTGCGGTTTGCAAAATTAGCCAACGGGGTAAGCCAGTTGCATGGAGAAGTAAGCAGGCAGCTTTGGAAAAAATATGATGGTATTTGTGAGATCAAAGCAATTACCAATGCACAGAACTGGCATTACTGGGCAGATAAACAACTCTATCGCTTTATGGATGAAAATAATGAAGATGGGTTTATTGACCGGAAAAAATTTTTAAAGAAACGTGCTTTTGATGTAGTGGCCGATCAAACAGGGAAACTTTTTAACCCTGCTGTATTCACTATCGTTTGGGCCCGCCGTTTTGCAGGTTATAAACGTGCTGAATTACTTACCAGGGATGAGGCCCGGTTTGAAGCGCTGTTAAATAATCCTAAATACCCCGTGCAGATTATTTGGGCCGGAAAGCCTTATCCTGTTGATTATCCGGCCATCAGCGATTTTAATATGCTGGTTCACCTGAGTAAAAAATATGATAATGTGGCTGTTTGTGTGGGGTATGAACTGGGCTTAAGCAAAAGATTAAAACAGGCATCTGATCTTTGGTTAAATAACCCGCGGGTGCCCAGGGAAGCCAGTGGTACAAGCGGCATGACGGCAGCCATGAATGGCGCTGTAAACTGCAGTACCAATGACGGGTGGATCTGTGAATTTGTTAATCATGGCCACAATGGTTTTGTGGTACCGCCAATTGATTATTCAAATATAAGTGTGCATGAGCAGGACGAATATGATTTGAATAAACTGTATGAGATTTTGGAGAACCAGGTATTACCCTTGTATTATGATAACCCGGAAGTGTGGGGTGAAATAACAAAGAACGGTATGAGAGATGTTCGCTGGCAGTTTGACAGTAACCGGATGGCAAAAGAATATTACGACATTCTATACAAATAATTAAAAAAGCATCCCGGTTTACCGGGATGTTTTTTTACCAAAAACTTTTATACATGCAGGAGTATTCAAAAAAAATAGAGATACGCTGGGCCGACCTTGATCCAAATTTTCATGTGCTGCATTCAAAGTATTATGATTTTGGAGCTTATTGCCGGATGAGTTTTTTAACGGAGCATGGTATTACACCTGCTATAATGATAGAAAAAAATATTGGCCCCATCATCTTCAGGGAAGAATGTATTTTTAAAAGAGAAATTAAATTTGGTGATGAAGTACAGGTGTTTTTAAAACTCAGCAAATGTAATGAAGATGCCAGCCGCTGGTCAATGATGCACGAATTATGGACAAATGGAAATACCCTGGCTGCACTAATTACCATTGATGGCGCCTGGATTGATACTAAGATACGTAAGCTTGCTATACCTCCGGAAATTTTTAGAACAGGATTTATGCTGATACCCAAAACTGAGAATTTTAATCAATAAAATCATCCATTGTCTTTTTCCCGACATAAACCTGTATTGCATTCTGCTACCTTTGTTTTAAACACATTTATTTATGAAAAAAACAACATTATTGTTTTCAGTTTTATTAATTATTTCTTCTTTTGTTTTTGCTCAGTCTGAAACTGTTTATCCCCAGGGGCTAAAAGTGGGAGATAAGGCTCCTGATTTCTCAGGTAAAGATCAAAACGGCAAAATATTTAAGCTTAGCAAGGCATTAAAACAAGGTGATGTGGTTATGCTGTTTTACAGGGGCCAATGGTGTCCTTATTGTAACAAGCAAATAAGCCATTTTTCAGATTCATTGCCCATGTTAACAGCAACAGGTGCAATACTG
>JANNYY010000436.1:0-4151 GCA_031410355.1 Chitinophagaceae bacterium
ATAAGCATTTATTAAACCGGGCACACCCAACATGGTACCGCCCCAATACCGTACAACTACCACTGCTGTATTGGTAATTCCTTTACCGTCTAACTGGCCCAAAATTGGTTTACCGGCGGTACCTGAGGGTTCGCCATCATCAGAGGAGCGAAAATTATTTCCATCGGTACCAATGCGGTAAGCAAAACAATGATGCACTGCTTTTGGATGTTCTTTCTTTAAAACCTGTAACTGCTTTTTAAAATCATCTGCAGTTTCAATGGGAAATGCAAAGGCAATAAATTTGCTCCCACGGTCTTTAAATTCGGCATGGGATGGTTTTTCAATCGTAGTATAAAAATCCTGGTCACTCATTAATTGTTTTTATTTTCACGGGTATCCCTGTTATAAAAAGCTATAACATCAGTATTTATTTTTTGCTCATCAACCAAAATATTATTTTTTAAAACCGGGGCAGTTACGCCATTCCCTATTGTCAATTCTGCATTGCTAATAACCCTTGCTTCGTCCCATAATCCTTCCTCTATAAATGACTGTAGCAGTTTTGCGCCTCCTTCCACAATCACAGACTGTATGTTAACTTTATAAAGAACCGATAAAATCTGCGTAAGTATATTTTCTTCTTTATTTAATTTATGATAAACTAAATTTTCTGTTTCAGACTGTTTCCGGTAATTAAATACAATTGTTTTTGCAAGGCCATCAAACAGTTTTAAATGCATGGGTAATTTCAATTCACTATCAATTACAAGCCTCACCGGATTTTTGCCCGGCCACAGTCTTGTTGTTAAAGATGGATCATCAAGCAGCGCTGTATTCGTTCCAACTAAAATAGCAGCTTCTTCGCTCCTCCACTTATGAACAAGGCGGTTTGTAAATTCATTGCTGATCTTAAGTTGAGATGAATCGTGCTTTCCTATATTTGCATCACTGCTCTGTGCCCATTTTAAAATAATATATGGCCTTTGTTTTTCATGAAAAGTAAAAAATCGCTTATTTAATGACAGACATTCATTTTCCATAACGCCAACAGTAACCTTAATCCCGGCTCGCTGTAATTTTTCAATGCCTTTACCAGCAACCGCTGCAAAACTATCCCTGCAGCCAATTACTACATGTGGAATTTTATTTGCTATGATCAAATCAGCACAGGGTGGTGTTTTACCAAAATGAACACAGGGCTCCAAAGAAACATACATTGTACTATTTTCTATAAACCCCTTATCTGCATAGGCAACATTATTGATACAATTTACTTCGGCATGGGGTGCTCCATATTGCTGATGATAACCCTCTCCTATTATCCTGCCGGCATATACCAGTACAGCACCTACCATTGGATTTGGCGCCACCTGGCCGGCACCCAAAGCTGCCAGTTGGAGGCAGCGCTGCATATATTGTTCATGATCAGACAAGCAACAAAAATACGCATCAATAAATAAACTAAGTTTGTTGTAATGACGATTAAAGATTTATACCGAAATTTTTTAGTGCAACTGCAAAAAATATACAGCCTTGGTGAGGCAACAGCCATTACCGATTGGGTATTTGAAAAGCTGGCTTCGTTAAAGCGTACCGACATTTTAAAGGATTCTGAAAAAGAAATTACTGCTGCTGCTGATAAACTTATACAGGAAACCCTGCAGGAACTGCTGTTGCACAAACCCGTACAATATGTTTTAGGCGAAGCCTGGTTTTACCGCATGAAGTTAAAAGTGAATGAACATGTTTTAATTCCACGGCCCGAAACCGAAGAACTGGTTGAACAATTGATAAAAGACAGAAAATCTAAACTCACTGACCCTGCCATCCTGGATATTGGAACCGGCAGTGGCTGTATCTCTATCGCTATAAAGAAAAACTTGCCGGCATCAAAAGTAACCGGCATTGATATCAGTGAAAATGCCATTGCACTGGCTAAAGAAAACGCTGTATTGCACCATGCACATATCAGCTTTACAATAATGGATTTTTTAGATGAATCAACCTGGCCTTCGCTGCCGTTTTTTGACATTATCATCAGCAACCCACCATACATCCCAATAAATGAAAAAGAAAAACTGGGTAAAAATGTTACTGAATTTGAACCGCATCTGGCGCTTTTTGTACCCAACCATTCGCCATTGATCTTTTACGAAAAAATTGGAGCCTTCGGCAGGGAGCATTTGCTGCCGGGTGGAAAAATATATGCAGAAACACATGAAGATTATGCTAAAGAAACAGCAGCATTATTCAGGGACCACTATAAGTCGGTGATGATAAAAAAAGATATGTACGGCAAAAAGCGGATGATAATAGTTACTGCTTGATATTAGCTGCCAGTTTAGCTTTGGCTCTTTTAGCGGCTTCCATAATTTTAAAAGCCTGGCCATAAAAAGCAGTAGTATCTATATTAAGTACTACGGTGGGTGTATCAACATATTTTTTATTATTCTCTACTTCCTTTTTAAGTAAAGAATCAATATACACCATATCAATTTGCCTGGTACCGATAAATACTTTCTGGTCTTTGGTAACGGTAACCACAATATTCTGGCTCACTTTGGTATCGCTCTTGCCTTTAGGATTTGAAACCTTAACCACATTTGGATTTGCCAATGTAGATACCAGCAAAAAGAACATCAATAAAATAAACAGCACATCATTTAGCGGACCTGCATCTACTTCATTGTGATTATCCCTTAAACGGCTTCTTAAACTCATATTGTTTTTATTTCACCAATTCGTGTAATTAGTGTAATTCGTTTAATTAGTGTACTTACCTCGTTGGCTCCTGTAAAATATCTATAAAATCCGCTTTTGCCGATTCCATTTTATGTACCGTTTTGTCAATCTGTGTATTCAGGTAACTATATCCTAAAAATGAAACGATACCAATGATCAGCCCTGTTGCCGATGTGATCATCTTTACATACATCGCATCGGCAATATCAGTAATAGACGGGTTTGAAGCTGCCGCAAACTCCCGTAGCAGCATTACCAACCCAATAATGGTACCCACAAAACCAAACAGCGGTGCAATACGTGCAATAACAGAAAGCACCGGCAGGTTTTTTTCCATTTTATAAATCTCCAGCTTGCCAACATTATCCATACTCTTTTCAATGGCGTCAATAGGTTTGCCAATACGCTGTATTCCTTTGTCAATCATTTTTGCAACAGGATGTGGCGTGTTTTTCGCCAGGCTCCTCGCTGCTGTAACATTGCCGCTGATGATATGATCGCGGATGATGTTCATAAAATTATCTTCTATATTACTTGCTTTACGGATGGCTATCAGCCGCTCAATAAAAAAGAAAACAGCCATAGCAAAAAATATGGCCAGTGGAATCATCAGCACACCACCCTTTACCAGTAAAGAAAATAAAGATTCCTTTCCTGCTGCGGAAGTACTGATAGCGGTACTATCAAACTGTAACAAAATATTAAACATGTATGCCGGTTTTATTTTAGTGTTAGCTGCTCATTAACTATGCCAAAGCAATTCAGTTATGCAATGAAACGAAACAAATTTACAATAGCTGCATAACAAAATGTTAATCTTAATTACAAATAGTTTAAAATAAAAAAAACCCGCCGTTGGCGGGGTTAAAATTATTTACAAGATCATCTAATTATTTTTTGCTTTCTAATTGCTGCATGGCCATAATCTGTTTCATTGTTTTTTCCATACCATCACTGCCGCCATCTAAAAATATAACATTGCCTTTTCCATATTCGGCAAAGTTTTTAATAGCCTCCACCCACATGCTGAACAAAATAACATTGGTATCCAGGTTTGCCTGCTTCATTTCTGATGCAGCCTGGCTCATACCCTTAGCCACTTCTTCCCGGAACAATGCCACACCCTGTCCACGCAACTGCGCTGCAAGCCTTTCTGCTTCTGCAGCAATTTTAATGGCATTACCTTCTGCTTCTGCAGCTTTTGTTTTGGTAATTAGCAGGGCCTGTCCTTCGTTTTCTGCCGCTGCCTTTAAGTTATTACTTGCAACCACTTTACTCATGCTGGTAATGATCGCTTCATCAAAAGTAATATCGTTTATCTGCAGATCCTGCAAGTGATAACCCCAGCTTTCCAGTTGCACATCCACCTGCTCCTTTACATTCTCCACAATAACCCTGCGTACATTCAGTACTTCTGCCTGCTTTTT
>JANNYY010000437.1:0-7553 GCA_031410355.1 Chitinophagaceae bacterium
GTCCAGTAACCATCATATTGAAAGCTTACTACTTTTTTGGTGCTGATCGAATCGGGAATAATTTCTTTTCCAAAATCAGTAGCATCTTTTTTTTCTATCAGTAACTCATCAAACAACAGGTTGCGGTTAAAGATATAAATACCCATCGAAGCCAGGTATTTACGGCCTTGTGCCTGCATTTCATCGCCGGTATCACTTTCCCATTTGGGCAATAATTCTTTAGCCGGTTTTTCTATAAATGAAGTAATATAACTCTCCTCATTCGATTTTAAAATACCAAACTCGGGGGCTTCCCTGTCGCCAACAGGAATGGTAGCAATGGAAATATCGGCTCCCTTGCTGATATGGTTTTCAAACATTTCCCTAAAATCCATTTGATAAAGCTGGTCGCCGCTTAAAATTAAAACATACTCAAAATCATTATTCCTTATATGCTTTAAAGATTGCCTCACTGCATCTGCAGTTCCCTGGAACCAACCGGGGCTGTCGGGCGTTTGTTCTGCTGCCAATATATCTACAAAGCCACTGCTGAAGGCGCTGAACTGGTATGAATTTTTGATATGCTTGTTTAAAGAAGCAGAGTTGTATTGCGTTAATACAAACATGCGGTTGATACTTGAATTGATGCAATTGGAAATGGGAATATCAACCAGCCGGTATTTACCACCAATGGGTACAGCCGGTTTACTGCGGGTTGATGTTAGCGGAGATAAACGGCTTCCGGCGCCACCTCCAAGAATCATTGCTACAACTGATTTACTGATACTGAACATGGGGTTTAATTTTAGTTAAATAGATTTATACAAATTAATATATTTTTCTGCGCTTTTTTCCCAACTGTTATCAATCTGCATTATTTGTTTTATTAATGCTGTCATCCTTTCCTTATCGTCATATAATTCAACAGCCCTGTGCACCGAGTAGGTAATATCCCAAACACTGGCATGATTAAAACGAAGCCCAAAGCCATTGGGTTCACCAATATCAGTCACAGTATCTTTTAACCCGCCGGTACTTCTTACAATGGGTATAGTGCCGTAACGCAAAGCATACATCTGGTTTAAGCCACAGGGCTCTACCCTGCTGGGCATTAATATAAAATCAGCACCGGCATACATCTGGTGCGCAAGCTTTTCATTGTACCCGATCTTTGAATTATAGTATCCGGCAAAACTTCCGGTTAAATAAGATAGCTGGTCTTCCACGCTTCTGTCGCCGCTTCCCAGGATCAAGAAATTCATTTTGTTTCCCAACTGGCTTAAAGAATCAGCAATTGCCTGAGGCAAAAGATCCGCTGCCTTTTCGCCAACCAATCTTCCTATATAAATAAACAGCGGCAGTTTATCATCAAGCTTAAAATCTTTACAAAGTTTTTTCTTATTCAGTTGTTTGCCGTCGGCTGCATCTTTTATTGAAAAATTATCCAGGATATAAGTATCGGTTTGCGGATCCCATACTACGGTATCAATACCGTTTAGTATGCCACTGCATTTAAATCCTTCCTGTATAAATAAATTTTCCAGCCCGTTTGCATTTTGGCTAAGTTCTTCCATATAACTCGGGCTTACGGTACTAACCCTGTCGGCACATTTTACGGCGCATGCCAGCGGGTTGATCATATTGTTCCAGTCAAGCAAACCACCTTTCCAGGTATCCCATGCGGGGATAAAGTAGCTGTCATTCCAACTCATCCATCCCTGGTATTGAGCATTGTGAATGGTTAAGATGGTGGCTATATCAGAAAGGTGCATATAAGCATAGCAATTGCGCATCATAAACGGAATAAGGCCGGTATGGTGATCATGTACATGCACAGCATCGGGCCTGTGTTCCCAATGCGAAAGCCAATCAACAACCGAGATCTGAAATGCAGTGAAGCGTTCGGTATCATCATCGTAACTATACACGTTTTCACGGTCAAGTAATCCATTAATATCAACGCAATACAGATCAAAATCAAGCTTGTTGGTTTTTTCTTTGATGATGGTATATTCCCGGTGCCGGTTGCCCATCATAAAGCCACCTTTATGCTCTACCGTCCATTCATTCTCGTATAAAAATTTGGTGCGGTGCATGGGTACAACTACTTTGGCAATATGCCCCAGTTGTTGCTGGTATTTGGGGAGGGTGCCAACAACATCTGCAAGTCCGCCAACCTTTGCATAAGGGTAACATTCAGCACTAACATGTAATATTTCCATACAGCTAATTTATTGCTGTTCAATTTACCAATCTATTTTGATGTAATGCAATTAGAAACGAAATATTTTTCACAATGATTATTTTATTCTACTTTCAACTACTAAAAAATAACGATATGCCAACTGAACAAAATGATTTGATAACTCCCGAAATGACTGTTACAACCACAAAAACAAAATGGAGCCAGTTTGGCACCCTTATCAGTGTCTTTTTTTTCTGGGGATTTGTTGCCGCCAGTAATGACGTGCTAATACCTGTATTTAAAGAAAAGCTCAGCCTGTCACAGGTGCAGGCACAGATGGTATCCTTTGCTTTTTATGTGGCTTATTCTGTAGGTGCCATATTATATTTTATCATCAGTAAGATATTAAAACAGGATTTACTCAACAGGATCGGATACAAAAACGGTATCAGCATTGGTTTAATAATATCTGCCATTGGCACATTATTATTTATACCGGCTGCAAGTGCGGAGTCTTTCCCACTTTTTATTTCGGGCTTATTTGTTATTGGTTTAGGGTTTTCCTTACAGCAAACGGCTGCAAATCCACTGGCCATTAATATGGGAAGTGCCAGCACGGGTTCGCAAAGGTTAAACATGGCAGGTGGAGTAAACAATTTTGGTACTACCATTGGCCCATTAATTGTTAACCTGGCTATTTTTGGTTCTGTATCAACAATAATGGTTAGTTCATTAACTGCTGTTAAAACACCTTATTTAATTTTAGGTGCAGCCTTTTTACTCGTAGCTGTCATATTTTATTTTTCATCAGTGCCCAATAAACTGGTGACAAATACCGAAGTATTACCGGAGGCAAAATCAGTTTGGTTTGACCGCGGTTCACCATTTAAATATCCGCAATTGCTATTCGGGATGATTGCAATTTTTGTGTATGTTGGGGTAGAAGTGAGCACAGCAGCCAACTTGCCTGAGTTTATGAAACAAAAATTAGGTATGCCTACCAGCGGGGCGGCACCATATATATCGCTTTTTTGGGCAAGTTTAATGATAGGCAGATGGACTGCTTCGGCAGGTGCTTTTGGATTTAGCCAAAGCACTAAAAAGGTATTACAATTCTTAATGCCTTACCTGGCTTTTGGTGTATTCTTATTAGTAAATGCAATTGCAAAACACGATCTGCAACCGTTTTATATTTATGCGCTTGTAATTGTGGCTTTAATTATTGCGAACTTTTTAAGCAAGGGTAACCCGGCAAGACAATTACTTATCTTTAGCATCTGCGGAATAATTTCTTTACTCATTGCTATTTTTTCACCCGATTATCAAATTAGTGTTTATGCAATATGCAGTGTTGGTTTGTTTTGCTCAACTTTGTGGCCATGTATTTTTACGCTATCAATTTCCGGACTGGGAAGGCATACCGGCGAAGGTTCTAATTTCTTAATATTTATGATATGTGGTGGAGGTATAATAAGTTTGTTACAAGGTTACCTTTCTGCAGATCATTTGCTTGGTATTGGTTTGTCTTATTTTGTTGGCATAGCATGTTTTATTTATTTGGCTTATTACGCAATGAAGGCAAAAACTGACTTAAAAGATCAGGGAATAGATTTAGATGCGCTAAGTAATACAAAAGGCGGAGGCCATTAATTTTTAAAAAATATTTTAACAGTCTATATGAAAGATAAATTTGCCGTTGGTATTGATATTGGAGGCACGACTACCAAATTTGGTATAGTAAATAATGCAGGTGAGATATTGCAACAGGATCGCATTGCAAGCAATGAACATGAAGTGGTTGAAGATTTTATTGATGACCTGTATGAAAAACTGATGCCGATGATTGAGAAGGCCGGTGGTGTAAAGAATTTTGTGGGAATCGGTATTGGTGCTCCCAATGGCAATATTTATACCGGCACGATTGAATATGCCCCCAATTTGAAATGGAAAGGTATCATACCTATTGCCGACCTGATAGAAAAGAAATTCAAACTTAAAGCAAAACTTACCAACGATGCCAATGCCGCGGCCATGGGCGAAATGATGTATGGTGCCTGTAAAAATATGCGGCACTTTATCACCATCACTTTGGGAACCGGTGTGGGCAGCGGTATTGTAATTGATGGAAAGATCGTTGTTGGCCATGATGGATTTGCCGGAGAGCTGGGACATACCATAATAAGGCCCGGTGGCAGGTTGCATAAAAGTACCGGCATGCATGGCAGCCTTGAATCTTATGCTTCTGCAACAGGTGTACGTGAAACTGCTATTGAAATGCTTACCCAGCATCCCGAAGAGCCAAGCCTGTTACGTAACTATTCTATTAATGAATTAACAAGCGAATCGGTTTATGAGTGCGCCTTGCAGGGCGATAATATAGCCAATAATATATTTGAATTTACCGGACAGATACTGGGAGAATCCCTGGCCAACTTTGTTATGTTTTCCTCGCCTTGCTGCATTATACTTTTTGGCGGACTTACCAAAGCAGGCAACCTGATTTTGAATCCAACAAAGAAACACATGGAAGCAAACCTGTTGCCTATTTTTCAAAACAAAGTAAAATTGATATTCAGCCAATTGAAAGAATCAGATGCAGCGATTTTGGGAGCGAGTGCATTGGTTTGGGAATGATTGTAGATTTAGGATTTTAGATTTGCTTCCCTGCAATGCTATTTCAATTCCATTTTTGCAACTTTAGGATCAACATGCACTGTATCGTGTTCAAAATCTAATTTAATACGCCATTTTTGCATGGTGGCGGCTCCAATAATGGCTTCTTCGCTTAAACCGGGTACTAATAAAAATTCATCGCTGAGTAAAACGTCGTTTAAATAAAAATCCAGGAGTATTCTATATTTTACTTCAATTACATGCCCTTCTGCCGCAGTTGCAATAAACTTAGGTTTTCCAATACTTTCAGTATTACCAAGTTCTTTTGCAAATTCAGGATTTATACAAGACAGATTTGCTCCGCTGTCAAACAAAGTGTATAAATTCTTTTCTCCTTTGGAACCTTCAAAAAGTATGGGCAATTTAATTACTGACATAATTTGTTTTTTATAAAGCTACAAAAAATGTAATAGATCATACTCATTTCTTGTTAATCATAAACACGGCCGGCACCGGGCCTCTACCCTGTTTTATCACGGGGCTTAATTGTTTCTTTTCCATTTATAAGCATACACAACTACAGCCACCTCCATCTAAATTTAAAGCCTGCGCACAGCCAACATCAATTAAATTTTTAACCTCCTGCCCAAAAGCAGCGCCTTGCCTTAGGTAAAAAATAAAATTAAAAAGCCCTCATGCGGGGGCTTTTTAATTTTTTATTTAAATGGATTTATTTGATCCTTAAAACGGGCCTTAATTTATAATCGCCTGTGCCTTCCTTTTTAACAGAGAGTGCGGCATCAAAGTCTATGATAATTGTTTCTAATGTTGCATTGAGTGACTTGCTGATCTTAAGTTTTAAACCTGACTCTGAACCGCTGGGTATGGTTAATGGATACACTACACCTGCGTCTTTGATCGTATTGTTAGGTCCCAAAATAAACCGGATCTCTTTTAACACCTGTGTTGGAAATACACCAGTTCCCAATAAAGTGTCTACACCATTCTGCAACGCAAGCAGATTGTAAATTCCGGGGTAAGTGGTTAATGTAACCCAGCCATTAGAAGTGGTATCATCAGAAAATTTAACCCGCACTTCCCTAATATCTACATTTACCTGTTCAAAGGCCGTAGGTGCATCTGTTAAACGCACATTTAAAGTGGAAGTGCCTTTGGTGTCGTCTTTTTTACAGGAGATAATGGTTAGCGAAGCGGAGCATACAATGGCTGTTAAAATCAAGAGGTTCTTTTTCATAAGTTATTTTTTTTGTTTAATACCCTTAAAGCAAAATCGTGCCAACAAAGTAAAATATGAAAAAGAACGTTGTTAAAGTTAACGAATGGTATTAATTATAAATCTATTTTTTAATTATTATAAATACTGCCGGTACCGGCCTCTCTCCTGTCTTTTCACTGGGCTTAATTGTTTCTTTTCCGTTTATTAGCATACAACTGCTGCCGCCACCATCTAAATTTATTGCTTCTTCGCAACCCAGGTCAATAAGCAGTTTAGCTTCCTGCTCCAAAGTTGCACCTTCGGCAATACCCGGAAACCTGCCCTGGATAACCATGATGATAAGATATCCATCATTTGTGTAACCCATGCAGGTACGGGGGTGCTTATCATTGATGGCTTTGCCGGTGAATTTTAATTCTTCTTCATTGGTGATTTTTATATTTCCATTTTGAATTAGAACCGGGCCTCCGCCAATTGCAGTTTTTTGTTTCCACTTTTTTAATTGACTGAAAGCCTGCCGATGTTTGCCTGAATAATCACCCACAGCCAAAGCTGTTATAAATTTTGCATGATCAAAAGAAAATGCGTTGACAGAATCTTTTGATGCTGATTGAGGTAATTGCAAAGCATATGGATATTTTTCTGTTGAATCGGTAAAGAGCCACGCCACATCAGCATTTCTTTTTTTATCAATACCAATTGCACTGCCAAATGGATGCCTGTATTGAAAAGTATCTTTCCCTCTCATTGGGTTTGTATGAATATTATATTCAACCAGCTTCCCATTCTTTATTACCACATTTAGATTTTGATTGGTTGCAAAAGAGAAAAAAGTTACATTAACTACAACCAATGGCTGATCATTTTTTTTATAAAATTTTAATGGAGTCAATCTTCTGCCAAGTGTTGTGTCAACTGTAAAATCCAATTTTCTATCTTTCAACTTTGCTTTTACATAAAAAGCAATAAAGGGTTTTCCATCTAATGAATCGGTTGTTTTAAAAACCTGCACAGTTGAAGGCAAGGGTGCATAGTCAGCATTAACATTTATCCATCTTGCCTGAGCAAAAGAAGCTGCAGGTATAAAAAAACAAACAGCCAGTAAAAAACCGGCTGCCAATAATATTTTATGTGATTTGTTACTCAGCATAAGCTTATGAATTTAAAAACTTTAAACACAAAACTCAAAACTAAAAACCCTTCTCTTCCATCCATTTATTTTTTCCATAACCCGGTATCACATGTTTTTCGCTGTGATAAGATGAACGAACCAATGGACCACTCTCCACATAATCGAGCCCAAGATTATAACCAATTTCTCTAAATTCTGCAAACTCATCAGGATGTACAAAACGTGCAACGGGCAAATGTTTTTTTGTTGGCTGCAGGTATTGCCCAATGGTTACTACATCAACATCATTTGCTTTTAAGTCTTTGAGCGTTTGAATAACTTCTTCTTTTTCTTCGCCCAGGCCCAGCATGATGCCGCTTTTGGTACGCATGCCTCCTGCCTTTAATATCTTCAGCGTTTGCATACTC
>JANNYY010000438.1:0-4059 GCA_031410355.1 Chitinophagaceae bacterium
ATATCCATTGTCTGGTTACTCATTTCCATACCCATTGGCATTAAATTTCCCTTCATATCCATCATTTCATTCATCATCTTCATACCGGCAAAATATTTCAGCGTTGGTAATTTTTGGGCGGGCATTTTCATACCACTGCCCAGCCAAAGCGATGCAGATTTTGTACGGTCTTCGGGTGTTACTAAAAATTCGTAACTCATATTATCAGGGATGGTTACAATTACATCATAGGTTTCCGATACAGCAATGATCAGCCTGTCAACTTCTACCGGTTCTACATCGTTGCCGTCGGTAGCAACAACCGTTATTTTGCCGCCTGCATAAGTAAGCCAAAAATAAGAAGATGCCCCGCCATTTGCAATACGCAACCTTACTTTAGTTCCAGCCCCCCTGCCCCCCAAAGGAGGGTTCCAGGAGCTTTCTGATTTGCCGTTTATTAAAAACTTATCATAATACACATCGCTTACATCCATCGCATTCATACGCTTCCATTCGTTGGTAATTTTTGTTTTTACATGCCCGCCCTGTATAGCTTCGGCATAGCTTTGTGTTGTTCCTTTTTTTATAGCAAACCAATCGGTGGCATTGTGCAGGCTGCGATGCACTTCTTCGGGTTTCATATCTGTCCATTCACTCAACATAACAGGCAGCGTAGGTATATTCCATTCTGCTCTTTTATTCATGATGAACATACCGTACATCCCAATCTGCTCCTGCAAACCGGTGTGGCTATGATACCAGTGTGTGCCGTGCTGTATGATGGGAAATTTATACAAATGCGTTGTGTGTGCTTTGATAGGCATCTGTGTAAGGTTGGGCACACCATCGTATTGATTGGGCAAAAACAAACCATGCCAATGCAAAGATGTTTCTTCGTTTAGTTCGTTGTGTACATAAATTTCTGCGGTATCGCCTTCAGTAAAAGTAAGTGTGGGCATAGGTATTTGCCCGTTAACAGCAATAGCTCTTTTTAATTTTTTACCAAAAGTCACCATCGTATCCCTGATGTACAGATCGTAACGCACTGTACGGGGCGGTGTATTATTTATGATGGTTTTTATGGGGCCCAGGTTTACTTTCGGCATATCCATATTACCCATCTCATCATCCATTTTCATATTGTCCATATCCATTGATTTCTCTTTAGAACTGTCTTTGGGCATTGGCATTTCGCCTGGTTTATTATTGGAAGGATTTGAAACAGCTTTTGTTTTTTCCTTTACCAGTTTCATTCCGCACTTGGGGCAGTTGCCGGGCCTGGTTGCATGAATTTCCGGATGCATGGGGCAGGTATAAGTTACAGGTTGCGTATTGTTTGCAGGCATTTGCATATTGCCCATATCTTTTTTATCAGCAACTGAAGTTGTAGCCCGCATTTTCATGTCATCTTTTTTCTTTACCGGCGTTGCAGGTGCTGCAGCCTTTGGTTTCTCCTTTACCAGCTTCATACCACATTTGGGACAATTGCCCGGCTTTGTTGCATGAATTTCAGGATGCATAGGGCAGGTATATGTTACCTGCTGGGCCTCACCCCCCGCCTTCTCCGAAGGAGAGGGAGCTTTTTTTCCCATATCCATGCCTTTCATATCCTCCCGCTTTTGCGGGACATGTTGTGCTTTTGCAAAGGAATATGCAGCAAGGATGAATAATATTAATATCACTTTTTTCATTCCGGAATATTTATATTTTCTACAATTGATTTCAAAAAATCGTAGAAGAAATTTATTTTTAAAAAAGAAATTATCAAAAATCAATTAAAATAATTTAAAAAATTGATGATAATTCCTTTAAGAAATCAATCATTAACGTCATGAACAATTTTAATTTTATTGTTCATGACGTTATAACTATGATTTTTTTACCAGTGCCATCCCGCATTTAGAACACTTGCCTGGTTTAGCACTCGTAACTTCGGGATGCATTGGACAGCTATACATAGCGGCCGACATTTTTTTCATTTTGTCTGTACACATTTTTCCACTCATTTCCATACAATCTCCGTCTTTCATCATCATTTTCTTTCCGTCTTTCATAATGCATTCGCCATTTGTGGTGCATTTTGTACCATTTTTCATTACCATGTCTTTTTGCATGGGCATAGTTTTGCCGCCTTTCATTACCATCATTTTGCCATCTTTCATCATGCAGCACTCTTTCATCATCGAAGATTTTTTGCTGGTTTGTGCATTTGCACTTAATGAAATCATAACTAAAAAAAACGCTAATAAAGAGGTCATTTTTCTAAAAATCAATCGTTGAACTTTCATAGTAAATATATTTACTGCGTCAGTACCGCTGTTGCCCGGTCGTCAGTTTCGCTGTTGCCCGATTTTTTATATAAAAAATTTTTTAACCCGTTTATATAATTTTTGTTTACCCGTCTTCTGGTTCGTTTAGGGTAATACAATGCGATGCCTGTTTTATTTTTTTACTTTTAAAAAGCTTGCGTTAATAGCAACTACAACTGTACTTACCGTCATTAAAACTGCACCTGCTGCGGGGCTCAATAAAATTCCCTGTTTGTACAAAACGCCTGCTGCCAATGGCAATGCAATTACATTGTACCCCGTTGCCCAAATCAGGTTCTGTATCATCTTCCGGTAAGTTGCCTTACCAAATAAGATGAGGCTTACAATATCTTTAGGGTTACTATTTACCAAAACAATGCCGGCAGTTTCAGCAGCAATATCGCTGCCACTGCCTACAGCTATACCAACATCGGCAATAGCCAATGCCGGGGCATCATTTACGCCATCGCCTGTCATGGCAACAAATTCGCCTTTGCTTTGTAATTCTTTTATCTTTTCTAATTTTTGATGAGGTAAAACTTCCGCTATAAAACTATCCATCCCCAATGTATCGCTTACGCTTTTTGCTACTTTGTTATTATCGCCAGTTAACAATATTGATTTTATATTGTTTTGTTTTAAGGTCTTTATTGCTTCTGCTGATTCAGACCTTATCTCGTCCGATAATGCGATGTAACCGGCCAACTGATCATTCACAATTACAAACACAACTGTTTCGGTATCGTTAGCCGTAAAGCCCTCAGGAATTGCCAGGTTATGTTCTTTTAAATATCCCGGACCAACAACTAATATTTTTTTGCCTTCAACGGTAGCTTCTACGCCTTTGCCTGTGATAGCGTTAAAATTTTCTGTTGCAGGAATTTTTATTGATGAGTCCTTTGCTTTTTGTAAAATGCCTGTTGCAATAGGATGCTCAGATTTTTGTTCCAGGGCAGATGCCAGACGAATGATCTCGTTTTCATTGAATTCCTTTTGCAGCGAAACTATTTTCGATACTTCAAATTTACCAACAGTCAGTGTTCCGGTTTTATCAAATACAATAGTGGTTATTTTTCTGGAGTTTTCAAAAGCAGTACGGTTTTTAATGAGTAAGCCATTTTTTGCCGACAAGGCTGTTGATTTTGCTACTACCAATGGCACAGCCAAACCTAAGGCATGAGGACAACAAATTACTATTACTGTAACCATTCTTTCCATTGCAAAGGCTAAAGATTGCCCTGTGAGATACCAATATAAAAAAGTTGTAACCCCTGCAAGTAAGGCAATAATAGTGAGCCATCTCGCCGCCGTATCTGCCAGCAATTGTGTTTTTGATTTCGATTTTTGGGCATCATCCACCAACTTAATAACCTGCGTTAAATAAGAATCTTTTGCAGCATGAGAAACGGTAACTTTTATTGAGCCGTTGCCATTGATTGCACCTGCAATTACTTTATCGCCTTTTACTTTTTGTACTGGTTTGCTTTCGCCGGTCAACATACTTTCGTTGAGGTAACTTTCGCCTTCCAATATTATTCCGTCTGCTGCTACCTTTTCACCTGGCTTTACTAAAATAATATCCTTTTCTTTTAATGTGTCGGTCTTTACATCATGCACCATGTTGGGCATTACCATGTGAGCGTCTGCAGGCATTAATTGCACTAATAATTCTAATTCTTTTGATGCCCCTGCAACGGATTTCATTTCTATCCAGTGGCCCAGAAGCATGATGCCTATAAGTGTTGTCAGCTCCCAAAAAAAGTCCATGCCA
>JANNYY010000439.1:0-1763 GCA_031410355.1 Chitinophagaceae bacterium
CCTTATAGGTTTTTAAAAACCTATAAGGTCTCTGAGAAACTTTTTTTAAGACTAAATATTAAGGGAATTATTTTTTTACAAAATTGTGTTGCAAAAAAAACGGGCATGCAGAAAGAATTTCTTACAAATCTTTAGCGGGTATTTTTTTTATTTTTCCATTTTTATCAGATACAACAAGGTAAGAGTTGGTAGCTTTGGTTTCGGCAATAAGGTGTGGAGTTACTTTTTTTAAAGCATTATCAATAGCATTGGTTTCAGCTATAAATTTATCAGAAAATCCTATATGTGTTTTAGCTTTTCCCATAAATCAAAGTTAATGATATTTTCAAAGTTTTCGCGTTCGCCTTCTGCAATTTTAACAGGCGGAGATTGATCGTTTTCATATATACGCCATCTATCTACAAATTTTATGTATTCGAAAAAGTATTGAATACCCGAAACATATCTTCTTTCAATTACATCCGGCGGTATATTATGGCCACCTTTGCTTACTCTAAGTTTTACCCTTTCTTTTGCCATATCTGCCGAAGGCAAATAAAAAAAAAATAATACAACTTCAAATCCCAAAAGCTGAGCCTGTTTTACGAGGTTTAAATAAGTTCTGGTGGCCAGTGTAGTTTCAATGGCAAAGGTTTCTTTGGCAGCAAGCTGTTGCTGAATTTGCTCCAGCATCATTCTTCCTGCTTTCATGGCTGCCAGCTCCGGGTTACCGGGGTTTATTGAAGCAGCAATTATATCTGCATTAATAAAAATATCTGTATAAAAAACTTCGGGCAATAAAAATTTTGATGCGGTTGTTTTACCGGCACCATTGCAACCTGCTATGATATAAAGCGTGTGCATTAATAATTTACAAAATTTGGCAAAGTTATCTAATAGTTTAAAAGTTTCTGTACCGTTTCGTTTAATCTGCTGTAAGCCATAAAATTTTTCTCCAGCTCTGCATTAAAAGGAATAGCTGTATCCAAACTTGCACAACGCATTACCGGTGCATCCAAAGCATCAAAACAATTTTCTGCTATCCATGCTGCTATTTCGCCACCAATACCGCCAGTTAATGTGTCCTCATGTAGAAGTAAAATTTTGCCGGTTGCAGTTACCGCTTCTTTTATGGCCGCATAATCAAGCGGCAGCAAAGTTCTTAAATCCAAAATATGTATAGAAATATCTGTGTGGTTTTTAGCATAATCCATTGCCCAATGCACACCTGCACCATAAGTTATAATGCTGATATCATCGCCACTGGTAACCAATCTTGCTTTGCCTATTTCAACTTCGTAATATTCTTGCGGCACCGGGCCGCTTACAGAACGATACAATGCTTTATGCTCAAAATATAAAACCGGATTAGGATCATTGATGGCGGCTATCAACAAACCTTTTGCATCGGCTGCTGTACTGGGGTAAACCACTTTTAAACCGGGTGTATGTACAAACCACGCTTCATTACTTTGCGAATGAAACGGTCCGGCACCCACACCGCCACCTGTTGGCATACGAATGACCACATCAGCATTTTGTCCCCAGCGGTAATAAATTTTTGCCAGGTTATTTATTATTTGATTAAAGCCAACAGTTGCAAAATCGGCAAACTGCATTTCCATTATAGCTTTGTATCCTTCTAAACTTAAACCCAGGGCCGCACCTACAATGGCACTTTCGCAAATGGGTGTGTTGCGTATTCTTTCTTTGCCAAATTCCTGTACAAAGCCTTCGGTAATTTTAAAAGCGCCGCCGTATTCTGCAATATCCTGCCCCATTAG
>JANNYY010000440.1:0-8687 GCA_031410355.1 Chitinophagaceae bacterium
TACCTGCCACAGGGAGCCACACATTATCAATCTATAACCTGGCCTGATGCATTTAAAAAAATTGCAACAGTTTTAAATAAGCTTAACACTCCCGACGAAGCCATCTTTTATACATCGGGCCGAACCAGCAACGAAGCTGCATTTTTATACCAACTTTTTGTACGGGAATACGGTACCAACAATTTGCCCGACTGCAGCAATATGTGCCATGAAAGCAGCGGTGTGGCACTTGGCGAATCGCTGGGCGTGGGCAAGGGTTCGGTAAAACTGGAAGATCTTTACGAAGCAGAAGTCATTATGATACTTGGCCAAAATCCCGGTACCAATCATCCACGCATGTTAACTGCCTTGCAAAAAGCAAAAGTAAATGGCGCCCTTATCATTTCTATAAATCCCTTGCCCGAAACGGGATTGATGGGTTTTAATAATCCGCAAAAACTAAAAGGTATACTGGGAATTGACAGTGCCCTTACCGATCTTTTTTTGCCAATAAAAATAAACGGCGACATGGCATTGTTGCAGGCCATTGAATTATTGTTATTGAATGAAGAAAAAATGTTTCCCGGAAAAGTATTCGACAATAATTTTATTGAAAATAAAACAGAAGGGTTTGGCCCCTTTATCAATCACCTGAAGCACCAGAACCTGCAGCAATTAGTTGCTGCATCTGGTGTTGACCTGGCCGGGATAAAACAGGCAGCAGATATTTTAAAAGATAAAACAAAAATCATTGCCTGCTGGGCCATGGGACTAACGCAACATAAAAATGCCGTTGATACCATTAAAGAAATTGTAAACCTTTTATTACTTAAAGGCAGCATTGGCAAACCCGGTGCAGGCACCTGCCCGGTGCGTGGGCATAGCAATGTGCAGGGCGACCGCACCATGGGCATTTATGAAAAGCCATCGCAACAATTTCTGCAAACCCTGCAAAGCAATTTTAATTTTACGCCGCCACAAACAAATGGTTATGATGTAGTTGACAGCATTACAGCCATGCATGAAGAAAAAGCGAAAGTATTTTTTGCCATGGGCGGTAATTTTCTTTCTGCAACACCTGATACAACTTATACAGCCCAAGCTCTCCGCAAATGCAAACTAACGGTGCATGTATCAACCAAATTAAACCGCAGCCATCTGGTACACGGAGAAGAAGCATTGATACTGCCCTGCCTGGCACGCAGCGATAAAGATGTAGTGAATGGCGAGGCACAATTTGTATCCTGCGAAAATTCTATGAGTGTGGTGCAGCAATCAAAAGGAATATTAAAACCCATATCTGGTAATTTACTTAGCGAACCTGTTATCGTGTGCATGCTTGCAAAAGCCACGCTGGGCAGCCGATCACAGGTAAGCTGGGATAAATACCTGCAGCATTACGACCATATACGTGATGACATAGAAAAAACGATCCCTGGATTTGAACAATACAACGAACGTGTTAGAAAGCCTGCAGGATTTTATTTACCCAACTGCAACCGCGATGGAAATTTTGATACTGATACCAGCAAAGCACAGTTTAATATTGCCACCTTCTCACCTACTGTTTTAGCAACCGGTGAATTATTAATGATGACCATCCGCAGCCACGACCAGTTCAACACCACCATCTACGGCCTGGATGACCGTTACCGCGGCATTTATAACGAACGCAGAATTATCATGATGAACCAGGCCGATATGAATGACCGCCAGTTAAAAGAGGGCGATATTGTTGACCTTGTTAATGATGCTGATGGCAGGCAAAGAACAGCACATAAATTCATAGTCATCCCCTATCCTGTTCCCAAAAGCTGCACCGCAACTTATTTTCCGGAAACAAATGTGCTGGTACCTATTACCAATGTGGCAGAAAAAAGTAATACCCCTGTTTCAAAGGGAGTTGTTATAAAAGTGAAGAAGGTTGGTTAACGAAATGTCACTGTGACGCACTGATACAAAGTTTCAAACTCTTTGCAGATAACAATAAGAAAAATTTTTTCTCAGCTTTGCTTCTGAAAAAGAACGTTTGCCACCAAGGCTCAAAGGCACTAAACATTTCCCGCAGAATTTATACATTTCTCAGCAAAATTCTTTGTATCAAATCTGAACCCATTTTTCTACCAGGAATTTATCGGGTATATTTTTTATTTCTCCGCAAATTGCCATTACATTTTTTGGCCTGTAAGTTTCCAATTGCTGCAGCCGCAATACAACAGATTCGTGCAGGGTATTCTTTTCTTTTGGGGCCATAAAGCGATACCTGCCCCGGTTAAAATAAGGGCGTGAAACCCAAATTGATTTATTGTCCTTATCCTTTCCTTTGTAAACCCGCACTATTTTCATCCAGTATTCTGCTATCTTCCAAAACCCAACCAGGCTTTCGTTCCTTTCTTTCAACCAGGGGTCGGCAATTGCGTGTACCATTTCCTGGGCTTTTACTATATCGTCGAGGATGAGGCCCTTATCCATTGCTTCTTTCAACATCCACTCCAGGGCAATATTACTGAGTGCGCTTTTTTCCAATTCATAAGAGCCGCCTACATCGGAATGTACCCCGGCGAACCAAACCTGTTTCACATCCTGTTTTATCACGTCATCTTCCGGCTTTAATTTGCCCCACAGGTTTTGCCTGAAAAAAGCCCGGCGTTCATCAATGGAAACAGCATGCCTTACATATTTTACACCGGGGTTGGTGCTGGTGCTCTGGAGGGTAACCGGGCTGTAAATCCAGCCAACGGAAGAGACCGTATCCCAAAGGCCAAGAAAATGAATTTGTACCCTGCGGCCAAATGTATCTTTAAATTTACTGGCGATGGATGGCCCGGTTGAGTTGCCGCCACTGTCTTTGGGCTTTTCAGAAAACTTACGGTTAGCATAAATACGCATGGCTTCGGGAACCAGGTTTTGGCAATTGGCATGCAGCAGGCCGCACACATCAATTAAACCGGCCAAGGCCCGAACTGTATAAGCTCCCCGGCTAAATCCAAAAAAATAAAGCTGGTCTCCTTCTTCATAACATTGCATGAGAAACTTATAAGCTTCCATGATATTATCACTAAGGCCATAACCAAAACTTTGGCCAAAAATATATTTCAGTTTTTTGGTTATGGGATTAAAAGCGTCGTAGGTGCTGGGCGTGCCTACACCCGGATCGTAATACACTACCTGCGTGGCCGGATCTTTTTGCAGCACTGAAAATAGTTTTACCACATTTGAGGGCTTATCGCCAAAGTCATTGGAAGTGCCATCGCAGCAGATGATGATGTGTTTTGCCATTGAATATGATTTATGAGCCGAAGGCCCAATTAAATACTTTTTTCTCAGCGGGGTTTTCGCAAGCAAATTCATTTTTATATCATACTGTTTCTGCGAAACCCCGATGTTTGCAGGAACTTGATTTATAAAAAAACTCACACTGAATTTATAGAGTGCCAGTCTTTGGTTTAGGTGTATTATTCATCGGGGTTTCACGTAAGAGACTTTTTAATTTATGAGTATGCCGTGAAAACCCCGATGGGACAGCATACTACTCATTTATCAAATAAAGCCTAATATTAAATACTCAAACCGTCGAGGCTATAGCCGGGCTCATCATCTTCCCCAACAAGTTCTTTTTTTGCCAGTTGTACTTTTTCGATGATCTCTTTAGCAGGCCTGCTATCTTTATATGGGTCAATGGCAGGATGAAATTTCAACTTCGTCAGCGTTTCAATAAAAGATATTTTTACCTGGAATACCGCTTTATTTTTGTACCCTTCAAACGGTGGTTCTGTTTCTTTCTCCATTGCTTTTATGTCTTTTGCCTTAAGGCCATCCAGTCTTTCAAATTCCCATTTCAATAATTCTGCCTGGCCCATCAAAAAGCCAACATGGTAAAGCTTTCCGTCATCTTTTGTAAAATAAACCACTTTCCAAAACAAGGTGGGTATCTGCAGGCCATTCTTTTTCCCATTCGCCTTTCCTCCCTCATTATTCAAAGGAAATACAGGATCATTATCCTGGAATACCGGCCCGGTGATAATATTGATCTTGTACAGATCGGGGCCTTGCGCTTTTTTATTATTTGTAGCCACGGCCATAATATAATCTTCAAGGCTCCTCCACACCACCCCATTCAAATGCCCGTGCTGGGGAATGGCATTGGTAAAAAAAAATGTAAGCCTGGCACCTCTTTCAGCAATGGAAGTCAATACTGCCTTGTCTCTTTTTTCAGGTGTAGCCTTGGCATCGGCGGGTGGGTCTGATTTATAATATATTTTTAAATTGGCTTTGTCGGCCCATTGGGGATCTTCCCGCTTTGACATGTGTCCGCGGTGACAGAACTCGGTATAGGCCTTGCCCTTGTATTTAAAAGTATATAGTTCATCACCACATTGATCTTCTTTGGCGATACGCGGATCTGTTACAAATACACCATTGCGGCCTGCGGTTAAAAAAGCAGAACCGTTGAGGTTGCATGCGGCAAAAAAAGGAAATTTACGTTTCTTATTATGTACGGTGCTGTAATATTGATATTTGAGTTCTGTTTCTTTTGTGTTAGACTTTGTTTTGGGGTCTAACAGGTAAGCAAGGTCTTTAAGATGATCAGCATGTAATTTAGGCATTGGTACTTTAAATTTTTCTCCAATAAAATTTTCTTTATACCCATACATCAGATCCATTAAATCCTTTTGTATTATTTTATCCAGATCGTCTTTCAGGCCTTTTTCCAAAAGACCTATTTCATCATCTTGCGGCACTTTGTATTCGTCTTTGGGAAAAGCGTAGTTTTCCACTTCACGGGCAATTTTGGGTACCATATCTTCCATACCAACACCTTCAATTTCAAAGCTGCCTTTTAGTTCTTTGTCTTTGTAAATTTTACCGTTTAATGTGTAGCCGTTATTTGTTTTTGTATAAAGCCCCCTCACCTGGTGGGCTCCGGGAAAATAGTTAACATTTATAAAAATAGCCTCGGGGCGGTTTCCAATGCCAATGCTTCCCATCAGGTACTGGTCAAGGGTTTCCGATATGTTCAGCCCGTCAAGAAAATCTTCAGCGTTCATAAAAATGCTGTGTACAAATATTGGTTTGGGCGTGGCCAGTTTTATCTTACGCTGCTCCTCCGGGCCGGCAATACCAATGGCAAAACTTGCTACTTTAGCTGGGGTCCGCAGGGTTGGTGTTTGTATTACGTCGAATTCTTTTGACAAATCTTCCACTTGTTCCTTCGACCAGGAAAAGAGATTCATCACATCCACAGCGTTCATCTGCTGGTTGGTGTTTTTGAGCAGGGCTGCACCCCGCATGCCAAACAAAAGTGAATAGGTCAATAAACCCTGTCCATAATTATTTGCTTCGTAGCTAACTTTATCGGCTGCACTTCCGGTGAGCACATACATGCCTGTGCGGTCTTTCATGCGTTCCATCTCCCGTTCCTGGGTAGCATCGATGGCACTTTTGCTTTTCAGGTTGTCCAATATTTTTCCCGAATAGCAGGTATCTAATATTAGCACCTGCTTCATAGCCGGGATAGCATTTATCCAATCGCTCAGTTCTTCCGCAGAGATCATCGCCTTTTCCCTTACGGCACTATCACTGAAGTTGTCGCTAACGATCTCATTGGTGAGGTAATAATAAAGTGCTTTTTTGCCATCATCAAAATTGGCGCCATGCCCCGAGAAATAAAAGACCACCACATCCTGTGTTTTTGCCTGCAGGGCAAATTCATCAAAAGCCGCTTTAATGTTTGATTTACTTGAAAATGAGGCTGAGGAAGGATCTTCGGTAGTGAGCAATTTGATGTGTACCTCTCCTGTTTTGAAAAACTGCTCACCAACAATTTTTACTGCATCGCTTATATAGCGGGCATCCTGGTCGGGATAAGCCAGTGTAAAACGTTCGTTTTTATATTTAGACGTACCAACAAAAATGGCATACAGGGATGGCATGGCATCCTCAATTCCGGTTTTAAGATAGATACGCTCCTGGAATGGTCCGCTCAGCCAGTCGGCTTCGTTCCAGCAGCGGATGGTAATGCTGTTTTCTCCCGCTGCAAAAAACTTTTCGTATTGTTTCAGATCAATTGAAAATGATGTTTGGCGGTCTTTATTAATATCCCTTTCCCTTTCTTTGTTGTTGATGCGAAGGCTTGTACGGCCCATGCCGCCGCTGCGTTCCTGCAACTTTACTTTCAGCAGAGCACCTTCCAGTTCCATTAGCTCAATTTGGGGATAAAGCGCCAGTGCGGTAAGCTGATCAACATCTTTTAGTTTACCCTCTTTAAAATTAAGCAATATGGAAAGCAGGTTCGGTTCCCAGTACCGGTTTTTTAACTGATCCAGTTCTATCACTTCCATACCCATCACGTAATGCATTTTTTGCATGGCGCCCGGCGAAGCATCGAATAAACCTGGAGGCGTGAGCACCACCCAATCTTCCTCACCAACGGCTATTAATGTAGCCACCTCAGCGCCGCTCTCCAGGTTCCATATCTTAGTGGTTGCGTCCCTGCTGGATGTTATCACATATTTGGCGTTAGCTGTAATACTTACGGTCACCGAGGCTGAATGGCCCTCAAAAACCTTCAATACCTTACCTGTTTTAGCATCCCAAAGCCTGGCCGTGCAATCGTCGCTTCCGGTTACAACAAATGCCCCATCTGCGCTTATATCCACCGAATTTACCCAGAAGGTATGCCCTATAAATTTTTGCACCGGTTTCTTTCTATTTTCCAGGTTCCACAGCATGGCAGAGCCATCATTGCTTGCCGACACCAAAAACTTTCCGTTCCTGCTCATCTTTACCGAACGCACCCGCTCTGTATGCCCTTTAAGCACATGCTGTTTTTTTGTGTTCAAATCCCAAAGAACAATATTATTGATGGTATCGTCACCATTGTGATCGCAGGCGGCAACCAAGTATCCTTTTTCTGTATTGATGTCTACCCCACTCACCCACTCGGTCAATCCCTCAAATTCCATCACCCCTTCAGAAGCGGTATTAAAAACACTTATTACCGGCGTATCACCGCCTGTAACAATATATTCATTATCCTGGCTTATTACGGCGGAATTAAGGAAAGAAGATTGCCCCTGAAATACTTGCAGGGGCGTTTCATTTTCTATATTCCACAATTTGGCGGTGCCATCCCCGCTGCCGGAAACAAGCCACTGATCATCCTGGCTGAAGTTGAGCGAAGTAATGCCTGAAACGATGCCCACCTCGTTGCTAATTTCATTGCTTCGCAAAGTTTTTGATAATTTGCCGGTCATTAAGTTCCATATTTTAATCACATTGTTCTTATGGCCGGTTGCCAGGTATTTGCCATCATGTCGCAAAACTGCAGTATTAACAGAGAAAGATTCCCCGGTGAAAACCTGTATCACTTTTTGGGTTTCTATACTCCATAATTTTACAAGGCTATCCTTACTGCCGGTAGCAAGCCATTTACCATCCGGCGTTATTTTAACAGCAGTAAGCGGGCCGGTATGTTCCCCTTCAAAAATGGCCACGGGTTCCTGTTGGTTTAAATCTTTTAAATTCCACAACCTTGCGCTGTTATCATTACCGGCAGTGGCAAGAAGGTTACCATCAGGGCTTACACTTACCGACCTTATCTTATCTGAATGTTTAAAACTGCGAAAATAAATGCTGTTGAACAAAGATTTCGTTTGTGAACGGGCCTCAGTATCCCAAAGTTTAGCCGTACCATCGTGGCAGCCGGTTACCAGGTATTTTCCATCCGGTGTAAAACATACAGAACGGATGGTGAGCGGATGAGACTGCCCAGGATCCAGTTTAAAATCCTTACCAAAATCATCCGGGTGAGCGGTATAGGTTTGCAGCAAGGCCCCGGTTTCAAAATTCCAAAGTTTTGCAGTTCCATCACTGCTACCGGTAGCCAAATATTTTTTATCATCCTTGTCATACATGCACATGGCTTTCACTTTGCAGGTATGGCCCAAAAACGATGAAGCCAGGGGAATTTTTCGCTTTGAAGAAAGGCTGTCCCACAATAAAAATACTTCGCCATTCTCACTCCCTCCATATAAACAAGTAGCATCCGGGCTAAAGCAAACAGACTCGCCGCCGGCTACTTCAAATTCCTGCAGCTGTTCGCCAGTCTCAAGGTTCCACAACCGCACGGTATGATCCCAGCTTCCCGTAGCTATATACTTTCTGTTGCTGCTTATGGCACAGGCAACTACCCAACTGTTATGCCCGGAAAAGTTCCTGATGAGTTTGCCGCTTTTTAACTCCCACAGCTTAACGGTACTGTCACTGGCTGTTGAAACAAGGTATTCGCTGTTGGGACAAACAGCTAATGACAGTACATCAGTGGAATGGCCTGTTTGAACAATGGTTTGAAGGGGGATTTTTTTGGTATCCATTTCGCAAAGTTGTTTAACGCACGATGAAACAGGTCAGTAAAATAAATTGTGTTTTCCAAGGACAAGATTTCTAAATAGAAGTGTACGCTTTAAAAAACAGCAGTTTGACCGTTGTTGAACGGTAACAACAATGCAGTCATACTTTATTTCAGCAGTTCAGTTATATCCGCCTCGTTTATTTTTGTTTTTCCAATTTCCTGTATCTGGCTGTTTGTTAGCACAGTCCCTTTACCGGAATTTTTAAGTAAGATATATACAATGCCCGAATTGGTACCGCCGCTTTTAGGACTGCCTTTAAGGCCTAATTGTTGAGCAAGATAAACAGATCCCTCC
>JANNYY010000441.1:0-2708 GCA_031410355.1 Chitinophagaceae bacterium
GCGAAGTATGCACAACAGCTCGCCAAAAGGGTAGGAGAAGAACTGAACATCCCTGTTTATTTATACGAAGCCGCACAACCCGATACAACAAGAAATAATTTATCGGTGATACGTGCCGGAGAATACGAAGGTTTTTTTAAAAAGATAAAAGAGCCGCAATGGAAACCTGATTTTGGCCCTGCAGAATTTGATACCGCCAGAGGCGGGACCGTTATTGGTGCAAGAGATTTTTTGGTTGCATATAATATCAACCTCAATACCACATCAACACGCCGGGCAAATGCTATTGCTTTTGATGTACGTGAGGGAGGAAGAAACGTGGAAATAGATGGTAAAAAAATAAACCAACCCGGCACTTTAAAAAGCGTAAAAGCCATTGGCTGGTATATAGAAGAGTATGGCGTAGCGCAAATCTCCATGAACCTCACCAATATCAACATCACACCTGTTCATATTGCCTTTGATGAAGTGTGCAATAAAGCAAACGCAAGAGGCATAAGGGTTACAGGCAGCGAACTCGTCGGCCTTATCCCTTTAAAAGCCATGACCGATGCAGGCAAATATTTTTTACAAAAGCAACAGCGCAGCACTGGTGTAAGTGAAAAAGAACTGATAAAAATTGCGATAAAAAGTATGGGCCTTGATGAACTTGGACCCTTTAAACCCGAAGAAAGAATTATTGAATACATGCTTAACGATAAAGCAAGCAGCAGGCTGGTAAGCATGACTCTCAGCGACTTTGCGGACGAAACCGCCAGCGAAAGCCCGGCACCCGGCGGTGGCTCTATTGCAGCATACATAGGTGTACTGGGTATCTCCCTCGCCAATATGGTTGCCAATTTAAGCAGCCATAAAAAAGGCTGGGATGACCGCTGGCAGGAATTCAGCGACTGGGCGGAAAAAGGAGAGCAGTATAAAAGTGAACTGTTGAAATTAGTAGATGCCGATACCGCAGCCTTTACAAAAATTATGGAAGCTTTTGCTTTACCAAAAGCAACCGGCGATGAAAAAGCCACTCGTACACAAGCTATACAGGCCGCTACAAAATATGCTATTGAAATTCCGTTTAAAGTAATGGAAGCCGCTTATGCCAGTATGGAAGTTATAAAGGCCATGGCCGCCACCGGCAATCCCAATTCAGTTAGCGATGCCGGTGTTGGCGCACTGTGTGCCCGCAGTGCTGTAATGGGTGCTTATATGAATGTACGCATTAATGCTGCAGGTTATAAAGATAGAGAATTTACCACCGGTATTATTACCCGTGGCGCAGAAATTGAAAGCGGGACCATTGCCCTGGAAGCGGAGATATTAAAACTGGTGGATGAGAAGATTGGGATTTAATTCTTCATTCTTCATTTTAATTGTTCGAGTTCTTAGGCGACTCTCTGGCCGTGTAATGAGCGCAAACCCGAGACTCACCGCTGCCAGTAAGAACGCTTCGGTATGTTTACATCGGTTCGTAGAATGGCGGGTTCTCCAAGCCAACTCACAAAATTTGGACAGAGACTCGCCTGAAACAAGAAGAGTTATTCTGAGCATTTCATGTGCAATGAAAATACAAATTGTTTATGTTTAACATTACAAATTACATTGTAAAAATCGACAGGTTAAAAGGCCCGGTAGAGAAGGAACTGACCGCAGATTATAAACGGTATCGTTTATTTAATATTACCAATAATCTTTTAGGTATCATTATTCTGGCCCTAATTATTTATTTTTTCATTTATGTTTATAAGACAGGGCACGAAAATCCACCTTGGTGGTTTTTTCTATTGGCATTTCCTTATATGATACTTGCTTCCGTATCAAGAAAATATGAGGAATCTGTTGATATACTGACTGCAAAAAAAGAGAGACTTGACAGGGCAACAGAATACATAATGGAAATAAACAGGCTTTTGGCTCTGCAAAAGCCATATGTACTGTATTTAAGGGACTTTTACGGCGGAAGCCTGGAGAAGCAGGAACCGGTTAATGGGGCATCATTCTCGGGCATTGCTAATCCTGTTAACTGGCCAATCAACTATGGAAAAAAAACAACCCCGATGAGTCTGCATTATTTTAATGAAAGATACCCCGTTGTTTTATTGAATAATGATTTGGAAAAGACCTTATTGAAAGGGGGATTATATATTTATCCCGATGACAGTAATTGGTTTGAGGATTTTGAAAAGCTCGCAACAGGTGCAACATTCACTATTATTGATTATGATTACGACAGTATTACTCAAAACATATTTACTGAAATAGATTCTTTGATATTAACAGGAAAAAAGAATTTAATTTTTATTGGAACAAAAGAAGACAGGATATCGGTTGATCAACGATTTCCAAAACTTGCTGAACTGGTACTGTGCAATTGTTATATAGAAACAACAAGAGAAGGGTTGAATAAATATACAAAGATCAATTTTGAAGAATTGAACTCCTACTTACAGGATAATAAAAACAAAAATGGTGATAGAACCGGCTTTTATATTTCATAGCCACATCTTTATAACCATTTAGCAACTTTTATTGAAACGGAGATTATGAAATAGTGGTTCGTAAAAACACGAATGCAGGGTTGGTGCTACGGCAGTAAAAAATATAAAATAATTAAATAACAAATTGTATTTTACAAATATATTATCCATCTTTATTAACACACCAAAACTTTAAACTAAAAAATTATGGCAGCAGCAATGAAACGGGTTGTAAAAATCGAA
>JANNYY010000442.1:0-6108 GCA_031410355.1 Chitinophagaceae bacterium
CCCCAAAAATAGTAAGCGCATCTTTAAAAGGGATCCGCACCAATTGCTTTCGGTATAATAAAATAGGGGCTAATGTTACCACTGTAATAAGCAACCGGAACCAAACAAGTATTCCTTCATTCAGTTTAATTAATACGCCCAGTATAGCAGTAAAGCCCGCTAAAAAAACCGCTATATGAAGCTGGATGAGGGCTTTTTTCATGATGTAAAGATAAACCTAAGAAACCTCACCCCAACCCCTCTCCCGAGGAGAGGTAACTGGAAGATTGACGAGAAGATATGTTTTGCAAAATCGCAAAGTCTTTGAATTATTGTTTAATAAACAAAGCAAAGTTGATGTGGGAGATGCAATGCCTGGATATGTTTAATGTGCCGCCTCCTCTCTTTGGGAGAGGTAACCGAGCAGAGCGAAGGTTAGGAACGAAGTTCGGGGAGGTGAGGTCGGCTGGGATATGACGTAAAAAATTGTAAAAAACCACCAACGGTAAACACCAAACCCTAAACATCATTATATTTGCCAACCTATAACCAAATTATATTATGAGCTTTAAACGCATCAACAACATTACCGGATGGATAGTTTGCATTATTGCATGCACCGTGTATATAATGACAATGGAAGCCACAGGCAGTCTTTGGGATTGTGGCGAGTTTTTATCCAGTGCCTATAAACTGCAAATTCCGCACCCGCCGGGTGCGCCTTTATTTGTATTAATTGCCCGCCTGTTTATGGCCCCATTTGATGCAAACCATGCTGCAACAGGCGGCAACCTGATGAGTGCATTGGCCAGCGGTTTTACCATTTTGTTTTTATTCTGGACTATTACCCATTTTGGGCGCAAGCTGGTAACCAAAAACGGTGCTGAACTAACTAACGAAAAAATGTACGCCGTAATGGCTGCAGGTATTGTTGGGGCTTTGGCCTACACTTTTTCCGATTCTTTCTGGTACAGTGCAGTAGAGGGGGAAGTTTATGCTTTATCATCATTTTTTACGGCCTTGGTTTTTTGGGCCATTTTAAAGTGGGAACAAAGTGTTGATGTGGAACAAAAAGAAGGTGTAAAGGGCCACTTTACAAGAGCCGACCGCTGGATAATACTTATTTTTTACCTGATGGGTTTATCTATCGGCGTTCACTTACTTAACTTATTGACCATACCGGCCATTGTAATGATCTATTATTTTAAACGGTACCAAAAAATTACAAATTGGGGAACGTTTTGGGCATTTGTTATTGGTTGCGGCATTACTGGCCTGGTGCAAAAAGCGGTTATTGTGTGGACCATTAAAGGCGCAGGTAATTTTGATATTTTCTTTGTAAACAGTTTGGGCCTGCCTTTCTATACGGGGTTCGCCTTCTTCTTTATTTTTATAGCGGCATTGGTTTATTTTGGTTTGAAGATAGCCGGAAAGAAAAACTGGAATTTTTTAAAGCTGGGCCTCTGGAGTTTTGTATTTATGTTATTGGGCTATTCAACCTACTTCACCACGTTGGTACGTTCAAGCGCCGATCCATCGGTTGATATGTTTAATGTAGATAACCCGGTTAGTTTGGTTGGTTATTTAAGCCGGGAACAATATGGCGACTGGCCAATTTTATATGGCCAGGATTTTACAGCCCAGCCAGAAGATACAAAAGTAACAGAGACTTATGTGAAGAGTAATGGCAAATATGAAAAGAACGGAAGAAAAGTAGAATACATTTATGCGCCTGCCGATATGCATTTGTTTCCACGCATGTGGGACCAAAGTAACGACCAGAACCATGCAGATTATTATGCCAGTTGGATGGGCATTGGAAAAGACCAGCAGGGCAATTGGGAACGTGCACCTACTATGGGCGAAAATATAAAATTTGCCATGGCGTACCAGGTTGGCTGGATGTACATGCGTTATTTTATGTGGAACTTTGCCGGCAAGCAAGATGATATACAGGGAGTGAGTATGGGGAATGTTAGAGATGGTAACTGGAAAACCGGTATTAGTTTTTGGGATAACGCACGCCTGGGAAACCAGGATGCACTACCCGACAGTTTAAAACATAACAAAGCCAATAATAAACTGTTTGCGCTGCCTTTAATTTTGGGCTTGCTTGGTTTGATCTTCCAGGTAATGAGAGACAAGCGGGATGCTTTAGTTGTAGGATTACTGTTCTTCTTTACCGGGCTGGCCGTTGTATTTTATTTAAACCAGGCGGGTAACCAGCCACGGGAACGTGACTATGCTTTTGTAGGTTCGTTCTATGCCTTTGCCATCTGGATTGGGCTGGGTGTATTATATGTAAAAGAATTATTTGCAGGATTTATTAAGAATAAAATGGCGGCCAGTTTTGCAGCCGGGGCTTTATGTTTATTAGCCGTTCCGGTATTAATGGCCAGCCAGGAATGGGATGATCATGACCGGAGTAATAAAACTTTAGCACGTGACCTGGCAAAAGATTATTTAGAAAGTTGTGCAAAGAATGCCGTACTTATTACTTTTGGTGATAATGATACTTACCCGCTTTGGTATGCACAGGAAGTGCAGGGTATCCGTCCGGATATCCGTGTTATCAACTCAAGTTTACTGGGCACCGACTGGTATATTAATCAACTGCGTTATAAAGTTAACGAGAGTGATCCGATAGACCCTATCTGGTCGGCTGCACAAATTGAGGGAGCAAACCGGGATATTGTTTATACTCCCGAGGGATTGTATGGCACTAATACAACATTCCTTAATAAGTACAGGGCAAGAGCCGGCCTCACCGGCGATCCTGCTCAGCCCATGGATTTATATACCGCAATGAAAGATTATGCCGGAAGCGATGACCCTAATAAAGTTGAACAGGGACGGGATGGCAGCGTGTTAAATGTATTCCCGTCAAAAAAAGTTTCAATTCCTGTAGATATAAATTTAGTTCGCCAGAATGGTACTGTTAACGCAAATGACAGTGTGGTTTCGCAGGTTGTATTTGATATTCCAAAAACTGCATTATTTAAGAATGATGCTGCCATCTTAAACATCATTGCTGCTAACAAATGGAAACGGCCCATTTACTTTACCTCGCAGAGCGCAGGCGATCTTGGTTTTCAAAATTACATTCGCCAGGATGGAATGACCTACCGTTTTGTGCCCGTGTTAAACAGCGAAGTAAATGATGTGTGGGCTTATGATAAAATGATGAAAGAATTCGCATCGGGCAACGCAGATAAACCCGGTGTGTATTTTGATGAAGAGAACCGCCGTCATTTAAACAGCATACGCATGGCTTATGCAACAGCGGCAATGGACCTGGCGCAAAAAGATAAAAAAGAAGAAGCAAAAAAAATGCTGAACAAAGCCGATAAGATGATGCTTGAAGAAAACTTCTCTTATGGAATGGTAAGCCGTAACCAGCAGCAAAATTATATTTCGATATTGATGTTACGGGCTGCGTATGCAGCAGGCGCAGACACATTAGCAGCCAAAATAACCAAAAGCGTAAAGAAAGATCTTGAACAGCAGTTGAGTTATTATGCATCGCTTGATGATAACCGGTTAGCCAGTTTTGATTATGTGGCCGATCAATCTGGCCGCAGGGGCGGAGATAAGAATGCAGCCGAACAGTTCCTGACGCAGATTATGCAGTTAGAGCAGCAGTACAGAGCACAATCTGCATTGCCAACCGAAACACCGGGGCAAATAAATACAAGGCCTGTTGCAGATACGACTAAACGCATACTTAAAAAGTAAATTAATAGTTTTTGATTTTGATAAAGATCCCCTGAATTTTTCGGGGGATCTTTTTATTTAACATCCGAACAAAACAATACAATTAAATGTTTCGTAATTTAGTTTGAGTCAGATGTTTTAAAACCATCATGCTCCTAAAAAAATGTTAGGTTATAATTTTAGTAAATACGATCCAAATACCCAGGGCAAATCTCCGTTTGAGACTTTGCTGAATCTTTTTTTGCAATTACTCACCTACACCAATGGCGATTTTAATGAAGCCATGCAATGGATGAATGAATTAGACAAAGAATATAAACTCACCAACAATGAATACGGCATCGGCGATTTTGTTGACGACCTGAAGGAGAAAGGATATATTGATGATAAAAATGAAAAAGGTGAAATAAAGATCACTTCCAAAACCGAGCAGGGCATCCGCAAAAAAAGCCTGGAAGAAATTTTTGGCAAGCTTAAAAAAACTAAATCGGGCAATCATCAAACTTTTAAGCCTGGCGGCGGCGATGAAATTAATCCTGAAACAAGGCCCTTTCAGTTTGGCGATACCATGGAGCAAATTGATTTTACCAACTCCATCCGCAATGCACAGATCAATCATGGCATTGATAGTTTTAAAATGCAGGAAGATGACCTGGAGATACGGGAAACAGATTTTAAATCACAAACTTCCACGGTATTAATGATTGATATTTCTCACTCCATGATATTATATGGCGAGGATAGAATTACCCCTGCTAAAAAAGTGGCAATGGCTTTGAGTGAATTAATTCAAACCAAATACCCCAAAGACACTTTGGATATTGTAGTGTTTGGCAATGATGCCTGGACGATTGAAATAAAGGATCTGCCTTATTTGCAGGTTGGGCCTTATCATACCAATACTGTTGCCGGTTTGGAACTGGCGATGGATATTTTAAGAAGGCGCCGTAATCCCAACAAACAGATTTTTATGATCACCGATGGCAAACCCACCTGTTTAAAAGTTGGCAAGCGGTATTATAAAAACAGTTGGGGTGTAGATAGAAAGATATTAAACCGCTGCATGAGCCTGGCTACGCAATGCAAAAAATTAAAAATACCTATCACCACATTCATGATCGCATCCGACCCTTACCTGCAACGCTTTGTACAGGAGTTTACAGAAACAAATAACGGAAAAGCTTTTTTTGCTTCATTAGATAAACTGGGCGCATTTATATTTAAGGATTTTGAAAGTGGGAAGAGGAAGACGGTGTATTGATTTTTTTGCCGGGGATTTGGATGGATTAAAAGGATTAGGTTGCTTTAATGAATATTAAAAAGTGAGTAAAAAATCAATAGTTATAATATTATTTGCAGTTGCTTTTGCAGGTATCATTTTCGTAAAAGAATATACTCAAAGTAAAGCTAAAACTGAATTGGGAAATATAGAACCAACCAGTGAAAATTTAAATTTGCCGGAACCAAAACCCGAAAAAGATTCCGGAATGTTAATGGTAAAAGCTTCAGGAGCAATCACCTTTTTACTGTCTGAAAAAAATGAGATATATTATTACAAAGGTGTTTTTGATGGTTCTCTAAATAAAACCGATTATAAGAACCTAAGGCAACTTATAAAAAGATTTAATGCAGAAATCAATCCAGATGATTTAATGTTTATCATAAAATCAGATCAAGGCGCATCTTTTAAAAATGCGATTGATATACTTGATGAAATGACTATTAATAAAATTCCACCCGGACATTATACAGAGACAGAAATAACAAAAGAAGAAATTGACGGCATTAATATTATAAAGCAAACAAAAAATGGATAGTACGAAAATCAAGGCTTTAGGCGAACTAAAAAAGAGCGGCTATGTTTCAAAAAGCATAAAACAGGAGATCCGTGAAAACCTGATCAAAAAAATTCAGGCAAAAGAAAATCCCTTCCCCGGCATATTGGGTTACGAAGATTCGGTGATACCTGATACAGAAAGGGCCCTGTTATCTCAACATAATATTTTGTTCCTGGGTTTACGTGGGCAGGCAAAAACACGTATGGCCAGGCAGATGATCCAACTGCTGGATGAATACATTCCTATTGTGGCCGGCAGCGAAATTAATGATGATCCCCTGCAACTGGTTTCACGATATGCTATTGACCTGGTAGAAGAAAAAGGAGATGATACACCTATTGCCTGGTTACATCGCAGCCAGCGCTATGGCGAAAAATTAGCCACGCCGGATGTAAGTGTTGCAGATCTTATTGGTGATATTGATCCCATAAAAGCGGCAAACCTTAAACTGAGTTTTGCAGATGAAAGGGTGTTACATTACGGCATCATTCCACGCAGCAACCGCAGCATTTTTGTAATTAATGAATTGCCCGATCTGCAGGCAAGGATACAGGTTTCACTTTTCAATATTTTAGAA
>JANNYY010000443.1:0-1988 GCA_031410355.1 Chitinophagaceae bacterium
TAAGGCCGATTCATTTATTGCCTACAATAAATTATTAGAAACAGCAGGCGATTTAAAATATTAATTAAAAACAAAACAGATCTATGGATCAGAATTCAACCGAACAAACCGTAGCACCAGAAACTACTGCAGCTCCTAAAAAGAAGGGCAGCAAAGGATTTATTATCGTGCTGACCTTACTTGTTATAGCAGGAGGCTGGTTTGGCTTTAGTAAATACCAGCATGGTAAACATCATGAAGAAACTGATGACGCACAGATAGTAGCAAACATAAGCCCGGTTATACCACGTGTGGCCGGTTATGTAAAAGAAGTGCGGGTTAAGGATAACCAGGTGGTAAAAAAAGGCGATACGCTTTTATTACTGGACGACCGTGACCTTGCCTTACGTGTGCAACAGGCTGAAGCAGCATTGGCAACAGCAAAAAGTAATTTGGGCGCTGCAGAATCAAATACCAATGCTGCAAGGGCAAGCATCGCCAGCACACATGCCGGTGTATCAACCATTGATGCACAGATAGAAGCTGCCAAAGTAAACCTGTTAAGAGCATCGCAGGATTATGAGCGGTATGCAAACCTTATAAAAGATCATTCCATAACACAACAGCAATTTGAGCTGGCATCTGCAGCCAAACAAACTGCCGAAAAACAGGTACAGATATTAGAACAACAAAGAAACCAGGTAAACCAGCAAACCAATACGGTTACATCGCAAAGCAATGCTACTTCTTCTCAAATAGGTGTAGCAGGCTCTGTTATAAAACAACGTGAAGTGGAAGTGGCAGAAGCAAAGCTTAATCTTTCTTACACTGCTGTAGTTGCACAGGAGAGTGGACTGGTATCCAAAGTGAATGTACAGAGCGGTCAATTCATACAGGCAGGGCAATCTTTATTCAGCATTGTTATAAGCAACGATGTATGGGTTGTTGCCAATTTTAAAGAAACGCAATTTGAAAAAATGAAGATCGGTCAAAAGGTCATTGTTCATGTAGATGCTTTCCCAAACCATAATTTTGACGCAACACTTTCTTCTTTTTCTCCTGCCACCGGTTCTATGTTTTCTTTATTACCTCCCGATAATTCCAGCGGCAATTTTGTAAAAGTGGTACAACGCCTGCCGGTAAAAATTGAATTTAATAAAACAGAAGAAACCTTGGTAAAGCAGTTGATACCCGGTATGAATGTAACTGTTGATGTGCACATAGCCCCAGCCCCCTAAATCCTCCAAGGGGGACTTTTGGAGGAGATTTTTGCGGAGACCAAAGCGAATAAGAACTTATATCCATTGGAAAATAATAAAGTAAGCACCAGGAAAAATGAGCGAATCTAAAAATATAAAAGCGCTAAGTACCCCCCTTGGGGGGCCAGGGGGGCTGGTGGAGTATGGGGGAAGACGGGTGATCATCACCATCACTGCTATATTTTGTGCACTGCTTGAAATTGTAGATACTACCATTGTTAATGTGGCGCTTCCAAAAATGCAGGGCACTTTAGGTGCAACACTAAGCGAAGTAGGTTGGGTAATTACTGCTTATGCCATCGGTAATGTTATTATCGTTCCAATGACGAGCTGGCTATCGCAACAGTTTGGCCGCCGCAATTATTTTGCGGCTTCCATCATCATATTTACCGTCTTCTCTTTTTTATGTGGTAACGCAACCAATATATGGGAGCTGGTAGCTTTTCGTTTTTTGCAGGGCCTTGGCGGTGGCGCTTTATTGGTTACTTCACAAACCATTATTACAGAAAGTTATCCTCCTGAAAAAAGAGGCATGGCACAGGCCATCTACGGCCTGGGCGTTATCATCGGGCCAACACTTGGGCCTCCATTAGGCGGTTATATTGTTGACCATGCATCCTGGCCATATATTTTTTAATGCCCGACGCACGGTCCCTGGCCGAGGCCGGCGGCTGGCCGCTGCTGGCCGAGCCGTCCTCAGGTCACCGGGCCGGGCCGAACGCGCTGGCCACCTACCGGCTGCTGCTCGAC
>JANNYY010000444.1:0-2638 GCA_031410355.1 Chitinophagaceae bacterium
AGACTGTCTTTAATGCGAACAGAATCAATGTTTTTTTGAAACGCAACCAGGTCAACCGGTAAAACAAGATTAAAAAGATTTTGACCTGCTGAACCGGGAGTTGCCCCCCAGGCATTATTTGCATCCTGCGTCATTACGCCATTTAAGCCGCCTGAATTAGTAATGTTGAGATTAGCCGGTGTGGAAGCTGATTTTAAAAATGCAATCCCGCCTGCGCCACCACCACCTGGTCCAATCTTGCCTGCAATGGCAATTGGCCCTCCAACAACATCTGCGCCTTTTCCCCCCTTTGTTTCAATAATGGAGTTATCTAAAAATTGATTAACAGATAATAAAACCGTTCCACCGGATCCGCCGCCACCCATAGCATCATGACAATCGGGAGAAGAGGGTATGGAGCAGGAAATACCATCAGCCCCATTGGCCATTATTTTTTTAGTATTGGATTGAATCTTATCTGCATTGATGATAACAATACCGGCGCCGTTTCCACCACCCGGAGGAATATTACCGGGGTTATCTGCATGACCGGCACCGCCGCCGCTACCCATATAAATTTTATTGGCTGCAGTGCTGTAAGCCAACTGCCGGCCACCAATCCCCCTGTTATCAAAAGGAGCATTGCCACAGGTATTTAACTGGTATCCGCCAAAGCCACCAACGCCTCCATTACCACCGCCACCACCGCCGCTGTTATGGCCAAGTCCGCCACCACCACCGCCTGCCGGATTACCTTTACCGCAAATAATATTATTGGATATGGTTGTGATGCTTTCTCCTTTTTGTGCGGCCAGTAATGTGTTTGTAGGATAGTTATAATTATTTTCTGCACAGGTTAGTGATCCATTACCGGGATTATACCCCGGTGCACCCTTAAAACCTTTACCACTAACATTAATATCTGCATTTAAGGTTAATGAGTTCAATACATTAAACACCAATACACCACCTTTACTTCCATCCCAGGGCAGGCAGGTTAATGTATCGCTTACATTGATGTCGGTAAAATATGGAACCCTTACCAGTTGAACCTTACCAACCGGAATATCGTATTGCCTGGTGAGTTTTTTTTCAAGCTCTATTATATTGCCCGCTTTACTTTTTACAAAATTAAATTCGTAATTACCAGAATTATTGTAATTGGTAATGGTACCAAATGCTGCGGTATTGGTGGAATCAATTACTGCGCCTTTCATTTGAATTAATAAAACAGTATCGCCCACATTAAATGTTGAGGCATCTTCAACCGTAAGACTATTTGAACACGGGTTTAATCCTAAAACGGGGGTATAAGTGTTGATAATACTGCTGATACCCGGAGTAACAACTACAGCACAGGAATCGGCCACATATATACAATTGGGGTTTGCATTATTGATGGTGGCTCCACTATTTAATGTGCCATTCCATGTTGCATTTCCCTGTTTATTAAGCAGGTCATCAAATGTATAGTATCCTTGTAAACCCGTTTGTGTTGTTGGGTTTGGTAAGGATGAATTCATATAGGCTCTTAACTCCGTCTGCGTTCTGGCTACATTCCATATTCTTACCTCATTAATGTATCCAAGAAAATTTGTGCCTACAGGATTATTGACAGCATAATCTCCAATAGTTGTTAAATAGTCATTTAAGATAAGGTTTCCGCTGGCAGCTATCTGGCTCATTAAAAAACCATCCCGGTAAAATTTAAGGCTGCTGCCATTATAAACCATTGCTACATGGTAGGTTTTATTGGTAACCAGGTTATCGCATGGAATGGGGGTTAAAAACTGGCCATTCGTGGTTGTAACACCTGCAAGGTCCATTCGTAAAACATAATTAATATCTGTTGTATTTGCATGTTTAGAGACAATATCTTCCTGTTTATCAGGCCTTGTCAAGGGAAAAGAACTGCAATTAAAATTTGCTTCAACAGTAACCTGGTTGCCACTAATATCAAGGTCGCCCACGGTAACGCTTTGGCCAACGGCCTGGGTTCTCAGCCAGTTATTACAGGTTAATGTGGCGCTACAACCTCCCAACATATTCACCTCATCTACATTTAATGCCCTGTCATAGATTCTCACTTCATCCATATCGCCATTAAACCAGTAAGGGAACGAGCCGTTATTTAAAGAGCCTAAATACAGATCATATAAATTGGTAAAAGTTTGCCCGGCCTGTGGTTTGGATACTTTTAATTCACAGTTTACGTAAAGCCTTGCGGTAGTACCATCGTAGGTAGCAATTACATTATACCATTGGTCGGTTTGAATATAAGGTGTATATCCCGGAGGGTTTGCATTTGCCCCGCTTCCATAAAAATTTTGATGTAAAATGTCTACAGTAGAAGTTGAACAGTTAGCGCCACTTGTGTATGCATTATCATCAAAGCGTAATAAGTAATTGCCCGTTAAATAATCTGCATCGCCTTTCATCATAATTGAATTGCCATGGCAGGTACCTGTATAAAAACCCTGTGGCTTTACCCAGGCTACCAAAGAAAGTGTATTGGATGTATTGATTGTTGGGCTGTTGATTATTTTCATGTAACTGCTGGTACCATTAAAATGATAAGCACTGTTCGGATTCCCAAACCGATCAGCAGTTAATGCAGCATTATTAAAAACAGGGTTATTATTATTACCACTTACATCAT
>JANNYY010000445.1:0-8007 GCA_031410355.1 Chitinophagaceae bacterium
CCTGATACTGCAAACAATGAATTCAAAATAACAACCAGGTTCAATTCATTCGATACTACAGTAGAAGTTTTATTTTGGGATACAAAAGACTCTATCAGTGATATTCAAAAGAAAAATTATGCCGGTTTTATTTCAAAGCAAGATTTCTTAACTCCAGAAATTCTTCAAAAGATATTTGAGTTTTATAAAAATTCGTATCCGGATTATCTATCAGGATGGAAAGCGGGAGGCAATATGAGTGATAAAGAATTAGAAAAATATTTACCAGAACCAACAACGGCCGAAAACCTGAAACGGTTTATTACACCGACGGTTGTTTATATACAAAACAATAAATATTGTAAAGAAGGAACAATGGGGATTGAATTTGATTGTACCTGGGATGAGGAATACGGACTGGGGGTAAAAATTGAAAACTGGAAAGTTGTAGAAGCTGGTGTGGCAGAAACCTCATACTTTTTTAATTAAAGTATTTATCAGTACCCTTTTCGAAAATTTTCTGATATATTTTGAGGTTTTGTATATACATCAATACGTACAACCCTAACTTTGCAGTATGGACTTAGATTTTACAGAACATCTCCCACCCGATTTTAACAATAACTCCCGTGTGTGGATCTATCAAAGCAGCCGTTTATTCTTCATCAGCGAAGCGCTGGAAATGGAAGACATGCTTAAGGATTTTGCTGCCAACTGGAAAAGCCATGGCGCACCGGTAAAAGGATTTGCCAATTTATTTTTTGGGCATTTTATTGTGTTGATGGCCGATGAAACCGCAACCGGCGTGAGTGGCTGCAGTACCGACAGCTCAGTTCATCTTATAAAAAACATTCAAGATAAATATAAAGTGCAAATGTTCGACAGGCAGAACCTGGCCTTTATTGTTAAAGATAAAATTCAACTGCTGCCACTCAACCAACTTGAATATGCTGTTGAAAATAATTTCATCAATGCTGATACTTTGTATTTCAATAACACCGTATTATCTAAAAAAGATTTGATTGAAAAATGGATCATCCCTGTTAAAGATAGCTGGCTGGCAAAACGTGTAAACTTTTCTGAAAAGACAAATAGTTGATGCTAATTATTTCTTCTGCAGTTTTTTCAACAATTCTGCCCTGCCTGATTTTACCTTCTTCTTAAAAACATAACTGATTACTACCCTGTAATTGCGGGTGTTGGTTGTGCTGTAACTTTCCAGGTTAAAATTACTGCCATAAGTAAAGTTTTTATTCTGCTGCTGGCGAAAAGGATCAATAAAATTAACCGTAACAATAATTCGCTTCTGAAAGAATTTTTGCTGAACGCCCAGGTTCATACTCAATGTATTTCTTACCCTGCCCTGCGGATTTGCAAACCGGTTAAAAGTAAAACTGGCATTGGCATTCATTAAATCTGTAAACTGGTAACTGCCGTTTAATGTTGAATAAAACGAACCGCCATTTCTAAAATACCTCACCGTATGGTCGAAGGCGCTATATACATTATACGTGTAACCAAAACTTACATTTGCCTTTGCTTTTTTTGTCAAGGTATAACCTCCCCATAAACTGGCCTCATATTCTTTACGGCCGCTTATATTTTGCCAGGTAGTAAAAGTGCTTCCATCGGCCTGTAATGTTCTTATTGAACTGTAAATATGCTGCAGTGCATTATAACCAACCGATGCATTTATGTTGTAAAGCTTATTCCACTTTCCAAAACTAAAGTCAAAATTATCGGCATAATATGGCTGCAGGTAAGGATTGCCCGACCGTGTATTGTACGGGTCAGCATAATCAAGGCTCGGGTTTAATTCATTCAACCTGGGCCTTTGCACTGTTCTTTTGTAGCTGAAGTTAATATTCACATCATTCTTCCACTTTTTCATCAGGGTGGCAAAGGGCAACCAGGACCAGTAATTATTTACGTAGTGGTTACTGTTGTTGCGTATGTCGAAATGGGTTTGTGTGTATTCAGGCTGCAGTCCTGCGCTTATAAAAAAATCAGGAACAAAATCGTAACGCACTGCAGCCCTTAATCCGTAAACGGTTTGATGAAATAGAAAATCATTGCTCAGCAATTCATTCTTTACCAAAACATTTTCAGGCTTTTTTAGAAAAGCTGTATTCAATACATTATGAGTGTTTGACCTGTTATAAGTGGCCCCAAAATTCAGCGAAATTTTATTACCCTTTAATGGCTTATCATAATTCACCCGCAGGCTTATGATATTATTTTTGCTTGTTGTGTTTTGTTCCTGTGTTGAGTCAATGCCTGTTGGCGTATTATCGGGGTTAAGGTATTGCTGGTAAAAATCCCTTCCATTGTTGTTGGCATTAAAATTAAACCCTGTGAGAATCTTAAACAGCGTTTTTGGATTTTTGCCTTTTACTGCATAGGTAAGATTAAAGCCAGGGCTCCAGTTTTTGTTACCTGTGCCGGTAATGCGGTTGCTTAATTTATATACCTGGTAGTTGCGGTTTAAATTGCTATACCCGGTATTGTTTTCGTTAACCGAATTACTGCTGTTGTATTGGGTGGTAAAATTAAAACTTTGCCGCTTATCCAGGTCGTAATCCACACTCAGCCGCAGGTTTGGCCGGTGGCTGTTATTATGGCTTTCGCCAAGGGTATTAAAATAATTTGAAGAATCGGTATAAAAATTTTGCCTGTTACTGTAGCTGTTTCCGTTAAATACACTGTAACCATAACCTGCCGAAAAGTTGAGCGCCATTTTATTTTTACGGTAACTTAAATTACCGCTTATGCCGGCCTCGCCCCTGGTTCCATAATTAATATTGAGTTTGGCATTAAAGCCAACTTTACCTTTTTTGGTAACAATATTTATTACGCCTCCCCTTTCATTGGCATATTGCGGCGGTGGTGTTGTCATAACTTCAATTCTTTCAATCAGGCTGCCGGGCATACTTTCCATCAGGTCCTGTAATTGTTTAGAGTCTAATTCCACCGGTTTATCATCTATTAAAATCTTTACTTCTTTACCCTTCAATAAAATCTTACCATCATTATCAACATTAACCAGGGGAGTTTGTTTTAACAGTTCGGTTGTAGTTGCACCGGAACTTAATGCAGATTCGCCGGTATTGAAGATGATCTTACCGTCCTTATTTTCTATAAGCGGTTTTTCTGCATATACAATTACTTCGCTTAACAATGACTGACTTTTATTTAGCCTGATATCGTTCAGGTCAAAGTCAAATCTTTGCTGACGGATGTAAATACTATCCAACAGCAGCGATGTATATCCAACAGCTTTTACCTGCAAGCGGTAATAGCCATAGGGAAGTTTATCAAAAAGAAATTCTCCATCTTTAAGACTGAGTTGAGTTCGCCGGTTTAATGAATCTGGCAACATGATCAGGCTTACAGTAGCCCCTGCTACAGGTTTGCTGTTATCTGCATCCAGTATACTCCCAATAACCAATCCTGGATTTGGATTGGTATTTTGTGCAGCTAAACCTGTTGAAGAAAACAGGAGTATGCAAAAAATTATAAATTTAACCAATGGTTTAGTGTATTAAGCGCAAAAATAATGATTGCCACAATTCCCCTTTCTTATTTTATTTAAATGGATACATCCTTGTTTACGTGGATTTTTATCCTCTGCATTTGCCATTGGCATATTTTCTTCTGTTTGTTTATAACTGGTTGCCTATTTTTATCTTTCTAAAAAAAAAATTAATTATATGAAGAAAATGTTGTTTGTAATTGTTTTGTCTGGCTTTATCCTTTTGCCGGCAATAACCATGTCCCAAAAAACAGGAACTGATCCTAAAAACAAGAAATTAGCAGAAGAACAAAAAACAAAAAAGTTCATTGACCCGGCAAATATGGATCTTTCCGTAAAGCCAGGTGATAATTTTTACCTGTACGCCAATGGTACCTGGATAAAAAACACACCAATTCCCGCTTCAAAAACACGTTGGGGAAGTTTTGATGCGCTAGCTGAAGAAAGTTCACTTGCACTGAAGGGATTGCTTGAAGATGCTGCAAAAGCACCCGGCAACAATAATTTAATGAAACGTGTTGGCGATTTTTACACCAGCGCCATGGATAGTATGGCTATAGAAAAATTAGGTTACAAACCCATTAAGCCTTACCTGGATGCCATTACTGCCTTAAGCTCCAAAGCCCAGGTTTTAAATCATATAAATTATCTGCGTTCCCGGTCTGTCAGCTCACCGCTATACCGCATAGGCGTGGCCCAGGATTCCAAAGATGTAACAAAGTATATCATCAGCATTGGGCAGGGCGGCACCACTTTACCCGACCGCGATTATTATTTAAAAACTGATGCCCGCAGTAATAAAATAAGAATGGATTATACACAATACATTGTTACATTATTCACACTATGCGGAGAAGATATGGTAAAATCAATGGCTAATGCGGTTACCATTATGCAGTTGGAAACAGCGCTGGCACAGGCACAAATGAGCCGGGTTGAAATGCGTGACCCTGTAAAATTATATAATAAATTTTCAGTTGCGGGTTTAAGCGCCAAAACCCCAAACCTTAACTGGGATGTCATCTTACCTGAGTTGGGTTACAAAACAAAGCAGGACAGTTTAATTGTAAGCAATCCCAAATTCATGGTATTTGTTGATTCGTTATTAAATAAAGTTTCTTTAGATGACTGGAAAGTTTATTTAAAATGGGGAGTAATGAAAGATGCCGCCCCTTACCTGAGCAGGGGGTTTGTTGATGCAAATTTTGCTTACAACCAGGCTTTAAGCGGGCAAAAAGTACCAACCCCGCGCTGGCAGCGCATGAGCGGTTTAATTGACCGCCAGTTAGGTGATTTGCTTGGGCAATTATATGTAGATAAATATTTTAACCAGGATGCCAAAATAAGAATGCAGGAACTGGTTAACAACATGAGTTCTGTTTTTGACCTTAGGATAAAAAACTTAGACTGGATGAGCCGGGAAACCAAAGAAAGAGCGCAGGCTAAATTACATGCGTTTATTAAAAAAATAGGTTTCCCCGATAAATGGAAAAATTATGATGGGCTGGTAATAACAAATAATGACTTTATTGGAAATATACGCCGTGCTAACCAATGGCAATATGAAGAAAATATAAACAAACTGGGCAAACCCGTTGATAAAACAGAATGGGGAATGACACCACCCACTGTTAATGCTTACTACAGCCCTCAAAAAAATGAAATTGTTTTTCCTGCGGGAATTTTGCGCTTTCCCTTCTTTGATTTTAAGGCTGATGATGCGATAAATTATGGAGGCATTGGTGCTGTTATTGGCCACGAAATGACACATGGTTTCGACGACCAGGGCCGCCAGTATGATGCAGATGGAAACCTGGAAGACTGGTGGACAAAATCGGATGCTGACGAATTTAAAAAGCGGGTTGATGAAGTGGTTAAGCAATATGATGGTTACACCGTTTTAGATTCTATTCACGTAAATGGCAAGTTAACACTTGGCGAAAACCTGGCCGACCTTGGTGGTATAAGCATAGCTTATGAAGCATTTAAAAATACAAAACAAGGTAAGGGTGATACAAAGATTGATGGCTTTACACCCGACCAGCGTTTCTTCTTAAACTGGGCACAGGTTTGGCGCAGTAATATTTTGCCCCAATCAGCAGCACAGCTGATCGTTACTGATCCGCATTCTCCGGGTATGTACCGGGCAAATGGCCCCCTTACCAATATAGATGCCTTTTATAAAGCATTTGATATTAAGCCGGGAGATAAAATGTATAAAGCGCCGGAAATGAGGACTAAAATTTGGTAGGGTAATTGTTTTAATATTTTTTAAACCGTCTCGCCCTTGGGTGGGGCGGTTATTTTATTACGATGAATGCACTATTTCTCCTCAGTATTAACCTTCTTTACAAAATTATAATGGTTATTACTAAAATTAAAATGAAATATCCTGTTATAATCTTTATTAAAAAATTCATCATTATCTGTACCCACAATATTGCTTATTACATTATAAGCTTCCGTTCTAAAACATAACAGAATATTTTGCCGCCCAACGTCCTCCTTATTAATATCATCAAACATTTTGCTTAACTGGGTTTTATCAAACTCGGTTTTTATGCCTTTTGTTCCCCTGATGGTGCTGCGGCAGCGGTTATAAGGGTCAGATGTTTTTACATCAATGGATTGGTAAAAAATATGATCAAAATAAATGTCCTTAAAATAAGTATCCAGGAACAATCCAAAGTCAACTCCTTCTTTTGAGAGGTGCAGGTAATCAGGCTTATTACTTTCTTCAATCAGCATTTTTCCATGACGTACGATGTACAGATTATTACTCATAATTTAAACGCTGAATTTGATTCTTCTAAATTCCTGAAAACGGAGAAGGAGGAAATGAAAGATGTAAAGCATGTAAATTTAGTCTATTAAACACAGAATACTCAGAAATACATTTAAGATGACATGATTGGTTTGTAAAACCTTCTGCCATCCTGTCACAATCTGCACCCTTTTATCTATCTTTGCTCCTCTAAAAAAATAAGGCGTTAATGTTGGACCTGGTTACAGATAAAATACATGATGAGGCAAGGCAGGGAGAAGCATTTGCCTCTTTTGTAAGTGATTCAAATGTTTTTAAAAAGCATTTTTACATTGAAAGTTATGGCTGTGCCATGAACTTTGCCGACAGCGAGGTAGTAGCTTCCATTTTATTAGAAAATGGGTTTGGCGCTACAAATAATTACCGGGAAGCTGATCTCATTTTTATAAATACCTGTTCCATCCGTGAAAAGGCCGAAACCACGGTAAGAAAACGCTTAACCGAATTCAGGAGTATAAAAAAAGAAAAGCCCGGCATGCTGGTTGGTGTTTTGGGTTGCATGGCAGAGCGCTTAAAGGCAAAATTTATTGAGGAAGAAAAATTAGTTGATATTGTTGTTGGGCCCGATGCCTACCGCAGTTTACCCGGCCTGATTGAAGAAGCTGAAACCGGGCAAAAAGCGGTAAATGTTTTACTGAGCCGTGATGAAACCTACGCCGATATTGCGCCCATACGTTTAAACAGCAACGGCGTTACCGCTTTTGTAAGCATTATGCGTGGCTGCAACAATATGTGTTCGTTTTGCGTGGTGCCATTTACAAGAGGCCGGGAAAGAAGCCGTGATGCAGCATCCATCATTAACGAATGCAAAACTTTATTTGAGGAAGGATACAGGGAAGTAACATTGCTTGGGCAGAATGTTGATAGTTATTACTACACCCCAAGCCAAGCCCCCCCGGCCCCCCAAGGGGGGAGTAAGCAAGACTCTGCCAATTCAGAAAGCACTTTTGATTTGCAGGGTGTTTCAGCTCCCCCTTCAGGCGGCGGGGGGGGTATGGGGCGTGAGATTGTCACTTTCGCTCTGCTTCTTGAAAAAGTCGCCCGGATCTCTCCCCTCCTTCGTGTCCGTTTTTCAACTTCGCATCCAAAAGATATTACAGACGATGTGTTGCACACCATAGTCAAATACGAAAACATCTGCAATTATATTCACCTGCCTGTACAAAGCGGCAGCACACGTGTTTTGCAAATGATGAACCGCACTTACAGCCGTGAATGGTACATCGCAAAAATAAACCGCATACGGGAACTCATTCCCGATTGCGGCATTTCAACAGATATGATCACCGGTTTTTGTACCGAAACGGAAGAAGATCACCAGCAATCATTAAGCCTGATGGAGTATTGCAAATACGACCTGGCCTATATGTACTTTTATAGCGAAAGGCCGGGAACCCTTGCTGCCCGCAGGTTTGAAGATGATGTTCCATTAGATGTTAAAAAAAGAAGATTACAGGAAATGGTTGACTTATATCGTGGTCACTCTTTACTGGCCATGCAAAAAGAAGTAGGTAAAACACGTAAAGTTTTGATTGAAGGCACATCTAAAAAAAGTGAAAATGATTTATACGGAAGAACCGATCAGAATAAAGTGGTGGTGTTTGCGAAAGGGAATTTAAAAGTGGGAGAATATGTTGAAGTGCAAATTACATCTTGCACAGCAGGAACATTG
>JANNYY010000446.1:0-18219 GCA_031410355.1 Chitinophagaceae bacterium
AAAGTATTTTTCCAGAAAGCTGACAGCAGCATCTGGATTGACTTAACAGCCGAAGGCCTTGATGAAAAAATTGTGCAGCGCAGCGATGGCACTTCTGTTTACATAACCCAGGATATTGGGCTTGCTTTGCAAAAATACGAACAATATAAAATTGACCAGAGCATTTATGTAATTGGCAATGAGCAAAATTACCACATGAAAGTGCTGCAGTTGATATGCCAGAAACTGGGCATGCCCAATGCTGAAAATATTTTTCATTTAAGTTATGGCATGGTGGAATTAACCAGCGGCAAAATGAAAAGCCGTGAAGGCACCGTGGTTGATGCAGATGAAATTATAGAGGAAATGCTTGCCACATCGCAACAGCATACCGAAGAACTGGGCAAAGTAAAAGATTTTACAGAAGATGAACTGAAGGCGCTGTACAATACTATTGGTTTAGGCGCTATGAAATTTTACCTGCTGCGGGTTGACCCTAAAAAAACAATGGTGTTTAACCCGGCTGAGAGTATAGATTTTCATGGCTTTACCGGGCCCTTTGTGCAATATACTTACGCCAGGATAAAAAGTATTTTAAGAAAGAATGAAACTGCCCAGACTCAAACTAATACAGGGTTTGGCCCCCTCCATGAATTATTGCCCTTATTGAAATTAGAAAAAGAAGTGATCATAACAGCAGAACAATTTCCATCTGCCATTGAGCAGGCATGTAAGGAGCTTAATCCTTCTGTGCTTGCAAATTATGTTTTTCATTTAGCCAAAACTTTTAATTCTTTTTTAACTGTACATTCTATCCTCACAGCAGAAACTGAAGAAAAAAAGCAGTTGCGTTTACAACTGGCAACCATAACATCAAATATTATTAAAAGCGGGATGAGTTTGATGGGTATTGCAGTGCCGGAGCGAATGTGATTTATTTCATTCATTCTTTTATTACGGTGGGCGCTCCTCCATCCATCCAGGTGGCAAAGACCTCTGCAATTTTCCAGTCATTACCGGCATACAGCCTGGGCCGGGCAATCATGTAATCTAAGAAATCTGTAACATCAGTATTTGTTATTTGCTGCATGGCAGTAAATATTTTTTTATTTTTAAACCTGCCTGTAGCAATTATTTTGTCCTGTCCGTCATTTTGTTGCAACATTTCCCTGCCTGTGTAATGTATATCTGCCTCCAGCGAATCAATTACACTGCTTTCCTGGTTTTTATCGCCAAATACCGGAAAGGCAAAAGAATAAAAAGTTCCTCCTGTTACATGCTGCAAATAAATACTATAGCGTATCAGGTGGTAAATTTGTCCTTTGTATGCCACCGGATAATTACCCTGTGTAAATATCAGGTCGCCTTTTTTTGGCAGTCGTTTTTTATCGGTAAGGCGAATACCAAAATAATAGTACGCTCCTTTAATCAGGTTACATTTTCCGGCTCCCAGAGTTACCGTATCTCCGTTGCTGAAATTACTTTTCAATACTGCAACCTGGTTTTCCTCAATCCCCACGCTGCCCTGTGTTAAATCAACCTGTACAGCTGCCGTACTATCACTCAACTTTACTATGTAATCAGTAATGCGAAAGGCAAAAATATCTTTTGCTCTATCCTGCTGTGCAGCAGAAATAGCTGCAGTGAATAAAATAAGCGTTGTAAGAAAATAACTTTTCATTAATTTTTTTTTAAAAGTACCAGGTAATTAAAAAAAAAGTAATACCCTCAAGAAGGTATTTTATTCGCTCATCATCTCATTTAACCCTTTAATTTTTCTAATAGAAATTATTTATTATAAAACAATGTGTATTTTTGACACTACTAACATGTAAAGCGTTAAGCATATCTTTAAACGATGAAAAAAAAGGTTACTAAAATTGGGGTACTTACTTCGGGAGGCGACAGCCCGGGCATGAATGCCTGTATAAGGGCAGTTGTACGTACGGGAATTTACCATGGCCTTGAAGTATTTGGAATAATGAGAGGTTACAGCGGGATGGTTGAAGATGATATTATTAAAATGGAAAGCCGTAGTGTGGCCAATATCATTCAGCGTGGCGGCACCATTTTAAAAACATCACGTTGTAAAGAGTTTTTTACGCCTGAAGGGCGCAAAAAAGCTTTTGACAATTTAAAAAAACGGGGTATTAACGGCCTGGTTATTATAGGCGGCGATGGCAGTTTTAGGGGAGCACAAATATTCAGTCACGAATTTGATATTCCCTGTATAGGATTACCTGGCACCATTGATAAAGATATTGCAGGCACAGATTTTACCATTGGTTTTGATACGGCGGTTAACACGGCTGTGGAAGCTATAGATAAAATTCGTGATACTGCCGAGGCGCACGACCGTTTATTTGTTATTGAAGTAATGGGCCGTGATGCCGGCTATATTGCCCTGCACAGTGGCATTGCAACCGGTGCCGAAAATATTCTGATACCCGAAAGAAAAACAGAAATTGAAAATGTTATTGCCCAGCTTGCCGAAAAAGAAAGGAGGCAAAAATTAGTAAACTTAATTATTGTGGCCGAAGGAGAAGAATTTGGAGGTGGTAATGAAGTTGCAAAATTTATTAAATCGCGCCTGCCGTTACTGGAAGTAAGGGTTTGTATTTTAGGCCATATACAAAGAGGCGGATCTCCCAGTTGTATGGACAGGCTTATTGCAAGCCGGATGGGCTTTCATGCAGTGGAATCGCTGATGGAAGGCAGGCACAATGTTTTTATTGGTATCGTTAATAATAAAATGAATTATATTCCGCTTGACCAGGCCATTAAGAAAAAACAACGAATTAGTGAAGAATGGATTAAAATTGTAAAAATACTGTCAACATAAAATAAAAGCAACAAGGGTTTAGCTGCAATGGAGAACAAATGAAAATGAAATTTATTTTTTTCCTCAAACTTGTCCCTTGAAGCTTTCAACCTGCAGCTTACCCTAACAACCTTTTAAATTAATTACCTAATAAATGAGCAAACACATCAGCAAATACCTGCATCACAATATGGATAAAGAAGCCGGTATTTTTCACTCTCAAAAAAGAACAAAAATTGTTGCCACTGTTGGGCCGGCAAGCAATACTTTAGAAAAATTGATGGAACTGGCAAAAGCCGGGGTAAATGTTTTCAGGCTAAATTTTTCGCATGGCAGTTACGAAAATAAAAAAACTGTTATTGATTACATTCGGGAGATCAATAAATCTCAGCCATACAACGTTGCCATTTTAGGCGATCTGCAGGGGCCAAAATTACGGGTGGGTGACCTCGAGAACGGCCTTATTGAATTTAAAGAAGGCGAAGACATCATTTTTACTACAGAAAAATTGATTGGTACAAAAGAAAAAATATATGTGTCTTATCCAAACCTTGCTACAGATGTAAAAGTTGGTGAACGCATTTTTTTAGATGATGGCAAAATGGAAGTGATCGTTAAATCTATCCTTAACGAAAAGGAAATCCTTGTCAACATTACAATTGGGGGGGTGCTTTTTCCAAAAAAAGGAGTAAACCTGCCCGATTCGGAATTAACGATGCCTTCGATGACTGAAAAAGATTATGCCGACCTCGATTTCATCATAGAAAATAATCTTGACTGGGTTGCGCTTTCCTTTGTTCGTAAAACAGCCGATATAACCGAGCTGAAAAATAAGCTGGCTGAAAAACAAAGCAAGATAAAAGTAATTGCCAAAATAGAAATGCCCGAAGCATTAAAAAATATCCGTGATATTATTGTAGAAAGCGATGCCATTATGGTTGCCCGTGGCGACCTGGGCGTTGAACTTCCGGTGGAGCAGGTGCCTATTATACAAAAAGAACTCATCCGAAAATGTATGCACCGTGCCAAGCCGGTTATTGTTGCTACGCAGATGATGGAAAGTATGATGGACCGCACCAAACCAAACCGTAGCGAAGTAAGTGATGTTGCCAATGCGGTGCTGGAAGGCGCCGATGCAGTGATGCTGAGCGGCGAAACGGCCATGGGAGAATACCCCGTACAGGTTGTTGAAATGATGGTAAAAATTATACTGGAAGCAGAAAAAACTTTATACGATTATAACCGTGATGATATTTTGTCGCCGCAGCCTCACTCTCCTTCTTTTTTAAGCGATGCTATTTGCTACAGTGCCTGCAAACTGGCAAACGATACCAACGCAAGGGCATTAATAGGAATGACACAGAGTGGCTACACCGCCTTTATGTTAAGCAGCTACCGGCCAAAAGCGCCATTGTATATTTTCAGTAAAGAAAAAACACTGATACACCAGTTAAGTTTAAGCTGGGGGGTAAGGGCGTTTTATTATGATGAGGAAGATAGTTTAGATGATATTATTTTTGACCAGATCAATATTTTAAAAGAGCGTGGCTTTTTAAAATCGGGCGATGTGGCTATTAACACTGGCAGCACGCCGGTTGAATTGCACCTGCCCACAAATATTGTAAAAGTTACTACGGTAGAATAAAAATTAGTAGCCGAAAACGTTTGGGTCTTTACCGGGTGCAATCCAGATAGTGGCAGGGGTAAAATAATTACATGTTGTAACCAGACAATACGGACTCTTTATCCACCAACAGCTGGAGCAACACAGCCTGGTTATTTGCCCTGGTGAAATTATGTCCAGGGTATTTAGTGCCATAATACTCATCATTATTCAAATAATCTGTGAGGAACCGGATAGCCTGCATATAAATTATGAATTTTCCTGCATAGAAGAAATGTTTTTTTTCTGTTTCCGTCAACTCATCTTTCATTTCGCAGAAATAACCTCTCACAATTGCCTTATAAAATTCATCCCTAACTTCTATCCTGCTAAAATCCTTTTCTTCTTCATTTACTGGCGACAAATAAGTCCGCATCATATCCCCCACATCACTAATAAAATGACCCGGCATTACTGTATCCAGGTCAATTACACATAAACCCTTTCCGTTAGCATCAAACAATATATTGCTGATTTTGGTATCATGATGGGTAACTCTCAGCTTAAATCCGGCGCTTGATTTGATACGTTCAAAATCAGATACAATATCAGCATGTGCGCCCAGCTTTTTTATCAACTCACCGGATTGACTGACACGTTGTTTATTCCCATTTTCTACAGCCTTTAAAAATTGCTGGTACCGCAATGTCAGATCATGAAAACAGGGAATGGTTATTTTCAGCTTACTAACATCTATGCCATTAAGCAGCCGGGTAAATCTTCCAAATTGGGTAGCCGCTTCAAAAGCCTGTTCCGGTGTTTCCACCACATCTTTAGCATGCGAACCTGTTACAAAGGGAAACATTCGAAAATAACCTTCCCCTTCCTGGAAAATCATTTCATGCCCATCGCGGGAAGTAACAGGAGAAACGAATTTATAATCCGGATGATTTTTTGTGAGGTAAGCGCTGATCAAACTGATATTATCAGCAATAGCCGTTGGTTCTTTAAACACAGCATGATTTATTCTTTGCAGGATATACTCATTACCAGGAGCAGTTACTTTCCAGGTATTATTGATAAGGCCGCTGCCAAAGGCCTCTGCTTTCAGCAACTTTTCATCTAATCCGTATGCCTGTAAAACAGCTTGTAGCATAATCGTTTAAATAATCAGGTTTTTCAAGAACATGTTTTTATAGAGTAGCCGGTATTTACTCCCTGTTCAATACAAACCTGATTGCTATTGGATCACTTTAATATTCATCATCTAAAGCGAACACTGGTTTGCGGTACATCCACTGGCCACTTGTGAAATCAGGAAACTCCACTGTTTCATTGCCCAACGCAACAGATTGTTCACTTAACGGGGTGATTGCACTCCATGCTGCTGCATCATATACATTCATAGGTGTTGCCGCTTTACGTTTGATGGATTCAATAAATGAATGAATGACATAAAAGTCCATGCCACCATGGCCCGAGCCCTGTGCTTCCTTGCTCCACCTTACCCACAAGGGGTGGTCATATTTATCCAGCCACTCTTTAGCTTCATCCCATTGATGGGGTTTGGGTGATTTACCTTGTATGTAAATCCCTTTGTTTACATCCATCCACAAACCATCCGTGCCCTGTACCCTGAAACCTAAAGAATAGGGCCGGGGAAGATTGGTATCATGCTGCAATAAAATAGTTTCACCATTAGCACAATTGATTGAGGTTGTAACTACATCCCCAAGCTTAAAATTAATTTTTGCATTGGGGTGATTTTCACCGCAAGTCTTTAAAATATGTTCGTGGAGCCCCCTGGCTTTTGAAGAGAAAGAGCACAGGTTAATGAAACGGTTGCCCCGGTTGATATTTATATAATGTGCAATTGGGCCGATCCCATGCGTGGGATATAAATCACCATTACGGTAAATAGAATGGTGCGTTCTCCAACGGGCCTCTGTCCATGCTTTATCACCTATTTCACAACCACCACCATATGCTTTCACGCCATCATTAAATTTTACTTCTCTTAAATCATGCTGGTAACCCCCCTGGAGATGAATCAACTCACCAAACAAGCCCTGTCTTACCATATTTAATACCGCCATTACATCGCGGCGGTAACACACATTTTCGAGCATCATCACATGTGCCTTGTATTTTTCTGTTGCCTTCACCACATCCCAATGATCCTGCAGGGTAATACCAAGCATTACTTCAGTACCCACATATTTAATGCCGGCTTCCAATGAGCCAATAATCATTTCTTTGTGCCATTCCCACGGGGTAGCAATAATAACAGCATCCAGCCCTTTTATTTCCAGCATCTTTTTCCAGGCATACAGATCACCGGTAAAAATTTGCGGCATTTGTTTTCCACTTTTGGTGATTATTTCTTTGGAACCCGTCAGCATCCGTTCGTCAATATCGCAGATAGCCATCAACTCCACATCATCCCTTCGCAGCACAAGGTCAAGATGATTTTGGCCCCTCAAACCCACACCTACAATAGCAATTTTTACTTTTATGTCTGCGGATGAAGCAAACAAACTTCCTGTTGGCAATACAGCAAGCGATACGGCTGCCAGGCTGGTATTTTTTACAAAATCTTTTCTGTTCATACAATTGTTTTAAAAGCTGTTTATCTATTTTTATTTCGAATTCAGTTGATAAAACCTGCGTTTCCTGATGCTTCGTTTCATTGCTGTCTTTTTCAATTTATTGCAGATGACCAATTGTGCATTTTTCAGGATATTCAAATATAAATACTCCGGTTTCCTGGTTTATAATCATTCTGTTTAGATTTTGAAAAAAACGGCCTGGGGGGCCGGCTATACTTTGGCGGATTTCCAAAAGCTCTTATTGAAAGCTTTATTTTAATCTAAAAATTGTAACCAACTACAACTTATTCCCAGCAGCAAATAATAATTGCAGCAATAATATTTCCTACAATGGCATAACCACCATTAATAAAAAATAAGCTCAGTGGTTTTTTTTCATACAGGTAATTAACACCTATAGCAGCAGCACAAAAACAGCCGCCGGTTACAGCACCTAACTTCAGGCCGCTCATCCAGCCTGCTCCACGAATTTCTAACCGCTCGGCCAATACTGCAATGGCAAGGCTTTGCACAAACATCAGCACCAGCGATCCGCCAAACATTATCCCCATGCCTTTTTTGGCATTCGGGTCATTAATGTCAATTTTTGAATCAGCGATCCACCGGTTGGCAAATAAAATTTTAGAATACCACAAAGAACCTAATGCAAAATACGCAAGGGCTGCTACCCCAATGGCAGGCCAGTTTAAATAATCAAAATTTCCCATGATTGTATGTTTTGGTTAAATGAATAAAACAGAAAAATAGAGTTTGTTTATTTTATTTGCAACAATGATATTGATTGGGCTGCCTTCGGCAGGGAAATTGCCACAGAGGCACAGAATTGAATACTGCTTTCTCTTTTCCTCTGCTGAGCTTATCGAAGTATGTCCTCTTAGCCTATATTTCCTCCTTTATTCTCTTAGGCAAACTTCGCTTGCATAAACCTTGTCAAATTCTTCCTTGCCCCATTCTGTATTTTTCTTTGAAAAAAGCGGTTCCATCCCAGCAGCCATCCCATAAAACCCAGCGCTTGTTTACTCCATTTATGTAAACTAAAAGCATCACTGTGTTCAACTATCTTTCCGTTCTCAAAACGCATATTGGCTTTAATTTTATTCAGTACCTTTTTACCGGTTTTTGAAAAAGTATAACGGGCTACCCAATCACAGGTGCTGTATTCTTCATCAAGATGAATAATATTGCCATAAGTTAACGAAAAGTCTTTCGCATTTTTACAAAGCATCTCCCACATAGCCCTTACTTCATCTCCCTTTAACAAACCAAATACAGGATCAAAAAAAACAATATCATCACTGTAACAATTTACCATTCCCTGGTAATCAAGTTTTTGAAACGAAGAATAAAAATTATTGATCAGCTCATCCCTGTTTGTCATGATTAACAATATTGTTTCGTTAAATTTAACACTCAAATATTTATAAAATGAAAAAATATTTCCTCCTCCTCAGCTTTTTAGTGTTTTTTATTATTGATCTTAAAGCCCAAAATGCTGATTCGCTTTGGGTTATTGAAAATTATTATAAGGTTGAAAAGATGCTGCCCATGCGTGACGGTATCAGTTTATTCACTGCATTTTATATTCCTAAGGACAGTTCGGTAAAACATCCCATCTTGATGAACCGTACACCTTATTCCTGCTCGCCTTACGGAGCAAATAAGTTTAATTCCCGTTTATATGAATCTTACTGGTTAAATTATTTAAGAGAAGGATACATAATTGCCATACAGGATGTAAGAGGCAGGTGGATGAGCGAAGGAGAATTTGTTGATGTACGCCCCTTCAACCCAAATAAAAAAGGAAAAGAATTTGATGAGGCAAGTGATACTTACGATGCCATTGACTGGATGATAAACAATTTACCGGCTAACAATAAACGTGTTGGTGTTTTTGGAATCTCTTACCCGGGCTTCTATGCAACCATGGCTGCACTCAGCGGCCACCCGGCATTAAAAGCTGTTAGTCCGCAGGCACCGGTTACAGACTGGTTCCAGGGCGATGACTTTCACCACAACGGTGCTTTCATGTTAATGGACGGCTTTAGTTTTTACAGCGGTTTTGGCAAGCCCAGGCCCCAACCTACTACGGTCGGAACACCCGGTTACCGCATTCCATCGCAGGATAATTATGATTTTTATTTGAGAACAGGTGCGCTGAAAAACTTTACCAAAATAATGGGCGATAGTATCGCCTTCTGGAAAGACCTGATGAACCACCCGGATAATGATGCCTGGTGGCAGGCAAGAAATGCCAGGAATTTTGTTACCAATGTAAAACCCGCAGTGCTTGTTGTGGGCGGCACTTTTGATGCAGAAGATTGTTTTGGCGCATGGAATTTATACAAGGCCATTGAAGACAAAAGTAAAAACACCGATAACCGTTTGGTGATGGGCCCCTGGTTTCATGGTGGCTGGGGCGGCCGCAGTGATGGTAGTTATCTGGGTAATGTTCGTTTTGGAAAAAAAACAAGTGAGTTTTATCAACAAAATATAGAAATACCTTTTTTTAATTTTTATTTAAAACTGAAAGGCACGGTGCATGATATTGCAGAAGCAACGGTTTTCTTCAGCGGTGAGAATGAATGGAGAAGATTTAATGAATGGCCAGCAAAAGAGGTTTCGAACATGGTTGCTCATTTGCTTCCTGATAACAAAATTTCGATTTTGCCTGTAGCCAAAGCAACAGCTGAACCAATACGTTGGAGAAACACAAATGTTAATGACCCCGGTTATAGCGAATATATAAGTGATCCTGCACACCCGGTACCTTATACGGAAGATGTTGGTTTAGGAAGAACAAGAGAATACATGATAGATGACCAGCGCTTTGCCAGCCGCCGAACTGATGTACTTAAGTATAGTACCGATGTATTAACAGAAGATATTACTCTGGCAGGTCCCTTAGTTGCTATTTTAAAACTAAGTATTTCTACAACTGATGCCGACTTCGTTGTGAAGCTCATAGATGTTTTTCCTGACGAATTTAAATATGATGAAACCGGGTCGGGAAAAGGAAATGGAGTCAATTATCCAATGGGCGGTTACCAAATGCTGGTACGAGGCGAAATTATGCGTGGCAAATACCGCAACAGCTTTGCAAAACCCGAAGCTTTTACACCGGGTAAAATTACTGAGTTAAGTTATACTTTACCGGATGTGGCACATACATTCAAAAAAGGTCACAGGCTGATGGTACAGATACAAAGCAGCTGGTTTCCGTTAGCCGACAGGAACCCGCAAAAATTTGTTGATATTTACAAATGCGATGACAGCGATTTTCAAAAAGCAACGATAAAAATTTATCATGATGAAGTAATGGCCAGCAGAATCATTTTGCCTGTTTTAAAGAATTAGTGAAACTGAATTTCCGAATGAATCATTCGGAAATTGATAAACTCGTTTTTTATGAAAAGAAATAAGCCGCTTGTACTGTTTAAAGCAGTACAAACTTTAATAAACGAAGCCCGGCAACACATTGTACGCAATGTAAATACTACCATGCTGCTTACCTATTTTGAAATAGGCAGAATGATAATAGATGATGAGCAAAAAGGAAATAAAAGAGCAGGATATGCCAAAGAGATACTGGTAAACCTGAGTACTTATTTATCAAATGAATTTGGCCGGGGATACTCTGTAGATAATTTAGAAGCATTCAGAAAATTTTACCTTACATACAGCCATCGAATTTCCGAATCACTCATTCGGAAATTGAAAACTGCACCCAAAAAAGCAATTTCCGAATCAATCATTCGGAAATTGAAAACAACCCAAAAGCCTTTGTCATTCTTTAATTTGTCGTGGACACACTATTTTCAACTGCTTAAAATTAAAGACGAAGGTGAAAGGAATTTTTATGAAATAGAAGCAGTAAAAAATAACTGGACGGTAGATGAACTGAAACGCCAATACAATTCCTCCCTGTACGAACGCCTTGCACTAAGCAGAGATAAAAAAGGAGTTCAAAAATTATCGGCAAAAGGAAATATTATACAAAAAGCAACCGATGCATTAAAGAGTCATTATGTTTTAGAATTTTTAGATTTAAGAGAAGATGAACGATACTCTGAAAGCGACCTGGAAACTGCCATCATTAACCGGCTGGAGCATTTTATGCTGGAGCTGGGCAATGGTTTTTTATTTGAAGGCAGGCAAAAGCGATTTACTTTTGAAGGAGATACTTTTTATGTGGACCTGGTTTTTTATAACAGGCATTTAAAATGCTTTGTATTATTCGATTTAAAAATTGGCAAACTTACCCACCAGGATATTGGGCAAATGCCGATGTATGTAAACTATTACGACAGAAAAGTAAAACTCCTCAAAGAAAATAAAACCATTGGTATAATTTTATGTAAGGAAGATAACAAGACTGTTATTGAATTTACCCTGCCCGAAAAAAATAAACAAATATTTGCCAAAGAGTATAAAGCAGTACTGCCAACCAAAGCTGCGCTGGCCAGGCAATTACAATAAATTATTTTATGAAAAAAATCATCCTGATCATATTCCTGTTCTTATCTGCAAATTGTTTTTCGCAGGTGAATATTGTGCCGGCGCCAGCGAAAATTGAAATGGCTAAAGGAAATTTTACGCTTGATAAAAACACTATTATCTATTATGCTGAAAATAGTGTAAAAAACATTTGTGCACAGTTGAATAAGAGTTTACAAAAAAACTGTGGGTTTACATTACCCACAACACATATTTCATTTACCGAATTGTTGAAAGTTAAAAATCGTAATATCACTTTAATTCTCTTTCCAAATCTCGTAAAAGCAGATCCGATACCAGGTTCTTATTTAGTTCAGGTAAGTCAAAATAGCATCAAAATATCTGCTATGGAAAAAGAAGGATTATTTTATGGACTTCAAACACTGATTCAACTTCTTCCCTCTGCAAACCACAAACTCCAAACCACAAACTACAAACTAACCATTCCACAACTATCTATCACTGATTACCCCCGCTTTTCTTACCGCGGCATGCACCTCGATGTTGGCCGCCACTTTTTCCCAATCTCCTTCATTAAAAAATATATTGATTATTTAGCCGCTTATAAATTCAATACGTTTCACTGGCATTTAACCGACGACCAGGGCTGGCGTATTGAAATAAAAAAATATCCTGAATTAACAAAGATTGGAGGATGGAGGAACGGAACCATCATTGGCCGTTACCCCGGCAAGGGAAGTGATAATAAACCGTATGGTGGTTTTTATACGCAGGATGAAATTAAAGAAGTGGTACAATATGCTACCGAAAGATACATAGATGTGATACCAGAAATAGAAATGCCCGGCCACAGCAGCGCCGCCATTGCTGCCTATCCCTGGCTCAGTTGTTTTCCGGCAAAGCCCACTGAAATTCCTGCAAAGATGATCTCACAAAAAAGTATTGATGAACAAAAGAATGGAAGAATAAAATTGGTACAGGAAACCTGGGGCGTATTTGATGATGTTTTTTGTGCCGGTAAAGATTCTACTTTTAAATTTTTAGAAAATGTGATTGATGAAGTAAGTGCATTATTCCCTTCAAAATATTTTCATTTGGGCGGAGATGAATCGCCGAAAACACATTGGAAAATTTGCCCGGCCTGCCAGAAGAGAATGAAAGATAATAACCTGAAAGATGAACATGAATTACAAAGCTGGTTTGTGCAGCGCATTGAAAAATATGTAAACAGCAAAGGCAAAATATTAATTGGCTGGGATGAAATATTAGAAGGCGGCCTTGCGCCAAATGCAGTTGTGATGAGCTGGCGTGGCGAAGCCGGTGGCATTGAAGCTGCCAAACAAAAACACCAGGTGATCATGACCCCCGGCAACCCCGTTTATTTTGATCATACGCAAAGCAAGAATGAGGACAGTGTAACCATTGGTGGCTATAACCCCATTGAAAATGTATATGCTTATGAACCCATTCCCAAAGAACTAAATGCTGAGCAGGGGAAATATATTTTGGGTGCACAGGCAAATATGTGGACCGAATACATGGAATACCCAAGCAAGGTTGAGTATATGATGTTCCCCCGTATAACTGCGCTGAGTGAGGTTTTATGGAGCCCGAAAGAAAAAAGAGATTGGAAAGATTTTGAGATAAGGCTGCCAAGTGTTTTTGAAAGATTGGATAAACAGAAAATTAATTATAGTAAGGCGTATTATGAACCAAAAATAACTATTTCACCTTCTTCTGATTTTAATGGAGTCCAAATAAATGTTAAGTCAAAGCAAAAAAATAGTAAGTATTATTTTGGAAATAAAACGATGAGTGAATTTGTCATCTACATTGATTCTGTAAATTATAAGATCAAAGAATCTGGACTATATGGAGTTAGAATGTTAGGTAACTATAATTCGGCTTTAGATGGAGAAAAATGGGGATATTCTAAATTGTCTCCCTTTGAAAATTTATTTTCTACTGATATAAAATTTTCCTTCAACAAAGCCACCGGCAAAAAAATTACCCTATCAAACGAACCCAGCAAATCCTACCCCGGCGATGGCGCTTTTACTTTAGTTAACGGCGTACAAAATGAAAAAGGCATGTCAAAATCATCTGAGTTTTTAGGTTTTAACGGAACCGACCTGGATGCAACAATTGACCTTGGTAAAGAAATGGATGTTTCAAAAGTCACAATTCATGTTCTTAAGCAAACCGGAAGCTGGATATATTTACCCAGCCAGGTAGAAGTAACTTACATACCATACATTGATACCGCAATCATAACCCGGCATCCGCCATTGGAAATAATTACTGTTGATGTTAACCCAAATGATGACCTCAATAAAATTGAAATTAAAAAAGATAAATTCTGCCGGTATTTGCACATCAGGGTAAAAAATTACGGTATCATTCCCGCCGGTAATCCCGGTGCCGGAAACCCTGCGTGGTTATTTGTAGATGAGATTGAAGTGCAGTAAAAATTAGCCGGGAAGTCGGGAAGACGGAAAAAAGTAAAACGCCTTCCCGACTTCCCGGCAATAACTCCTCCGGTTAAAAAAATAATGCTGTAATTTTATACAACTCCACTTATATGACTAAAATTGACCTCACCGATTCTCTCGAAAAAATCCCGGTTAAAATTTTCCCGGATTCAAAAACAGGCTCTGCATTTGTTGCAAAAGAGATCGCTGCACTTATCATAGAAAAAGAAGCTGCCGGTAAAAAACCTGTCATCGGTCTGGCAACGGGTTCATCGCCTAAAACTTTATATGCAGAGTTGGTGCGTATGCATAAAGAGGAAGGTTTGAGTTTTAAAAACGTTATCACTTTTAATCTTGACCAGTATTACCCTATGGATAAAGATGCACTGCAGAGTTATCATTATTTTATGCGTAAGAATTTGTTTGAGCAAACCGATATTGATCCCAACAATTATCACCTGCCCGATGGCATGACACCCAAAGACAAAGTGAAAGAACATTGTTTGAATTATGAAAAACAAATTGAAGAAGCCGGTGGCCTGGATATGCAGATATTGGGCATTGGTGTTAACGGCCATATTGGTTTTAACGAACCGGGCAGCAGTATCAATTCAAAAACAAGATTGATAAGTTTAGATAACAGTACCCGTATTGCCAATGCCTACGAATTTGGCCATACAAGCCAGGTGCCACGTATGGCCATCACCATGGGCATCAACACTATATTAAAATCTAAAAAAATAATTTTAATGGCGTGGGGACAAACAAAGGCCCCGGTTATTAAAAAAGCAGTGGAAGAAGATGATACAGAAAACATACCTGCATCGCTTTTACAAAATCACGATGACTGCTTGTTTGTAATTGACGAAACCTGCGCAAGTGAATTAACACGCTTTAAAAGTCCCTGGCTAACCGGTGAATGTGACTGGACCAGTACGATGATGAAACGGGCCGTAGTGAGCCTCGCATTAAAACTAAACAAACCAGTTTTAAGTTTAACCAATATTGATTACAACGATAATGGCCTCAGCGACCTGCTTGTGGAAAAAGGCGATGCTTACGAAATTAACCTGCAGGTATACTATTTATTAAGAGACAGCATTACAGGCTGGCCCGGAGGCAAACCATTTGAATACCGCACCAATCACCCGGAACGCAATGAACCGTTTCCAAAAAAAGTTTTGCTCTTCTCCCCTCACCCCGATGATGACATCATCAGCATGGGCGGCACTTTTATGCGCCTGCAGCACCAGGGGCATGATGTACATGTGGCTTACCAAACCAGCGGCAACATTGCAGTAACAGATGAATTTGTAACCCGGTTCATTGATTTTGCAGTAGGCTTTGAAAGTATGTTTGATATTGATGAAACCAGGAGTAAAAAAATACTTGATGAAGCAACTACGTTTTTAAAAATAAAAAGATCGAGCGAAAAAGATACGGATACAATTCGTGCTATAAAAGGATTGATAAGAAGATGTGAAGCAAAAGCAACCTGCAAATATGTTGGTTTGAAAGAGGAGCAGATACATTTTATGAATCTGCCTTTTTATGAAACCGGCACCATCGAAAAAAATCCGATGGGTGAGACTGATGTGCAACAAACCATTGATCTGTTAAATGAAATAAAGCCGCATCAAATTTATTGCGCCGGCGATTTTGCCGATCCGCATGGCACACACAAGGTTTGTTTTGATGTGGTTATTGAGGCATTGAAACGTATCAAAAACGAAAGCACCCAATTCACGACTCACGACTCACAACTCACGACTCACTGGATAAACGATTGCTGGCTGTGGCTTTACAAAGGTGCCTGGCAGGAATGGGATATTACCGAAATTGAAATGGCGGTGCCGATGAGTCCTGACCAGGTGGTTAAAAAACGCCATGGTATTTTTATACACCAGTCGCAAAAAGACAGTGTACCTTTCCAGGGAAGTGATGACCGGGAATTTTGGCAGCGTGCCGAAGAACGCAATGCCAATACCGCACAACTCTACGCAAGGCTTGGTTTAACGCAATATGCTGCCATGGAGGCTTTTGTAAGGTGGCCGTTTTAAAAATTATTTTGTAACTTACCGTTGTGCAGGCAGATAAAATAATTATAAACGTAAAAAATAAAACTATATGGTTACTGTAACCCCACAATATATTAAAGATACAGCAGGCAAAAAATTAGTTATCATACCTGCAAAACAGTTCGATACAATGATGGAGGAACTGGAAGATCTGGAAGATATTAAACGCTATGATTCTGCTAAAAAAAGAAAGCAAAACTTTGTTGATGCAGACATAGTTTTTAAACAAATTGAAGCCAAAAGAAAAAAGCATGTATCAAATAAAGATTGAAAAATCTGTGCAAAAATCTTTAGAAAAAATTAATGAACCCTTTTACTCTAAAATAAAGGTTGCTATCCTTAACCTTGCTAAAAATCCACGCCCGGCAGGTTATAAAAAATTAAAAGGGAGAGATGGATACCGCATACGGGTTGCTGATTACCGTATTATCTATGAAGTTTTTGATAATTTACTTTTGGTTGCTGTAATAGACCTTGGAAACAGAAAAGATATTTATGAATAAACTTTTCTGATGTAGCGCTGTCGTTAACAGGGAAGTGATGACCGTGAATTCTGGCAACGTGCCGAGGAGCGCAATGCCAATACTGCACAATTGTATGCCCGGCTGGGCTTAACACAATACGCTGCCATGGAGGCTTTTGTGCGGTGGAAATTTTAATATGTGTTGGTTCTAAGGGAAAATAATTATCTTCAAGCCCTTAATATTTTCAACCACTTTTGTTGCATGAGAAAAATTATACTCTCTGTTTTTGTTTTAAGCTTAAGCTTTTACAATTGTTATTCACAAAATTTGTCTTACAGTTGTCCAAGAACAATTACGCTTTCCTGCGGCACACCATGTGTTACATTAAATGCAAAATTTCCCGATCTGAGAGCTTTAGCCGATGATTATAGCTTTTTAAATGTAACCGCATCAGTACCCTGCTATCCGCTTGTTGATCCGGGTGTACCCGGCAACCCAACCAGTCTTACAATTGATGATACTTATTCTGGTGTGATAAACCTGCCGTTTCCCTTTCCTTTTTATGGAACTAACTATAACTCGCTTGTTGTTAGTACAAACGGGTATATCTCTTTTGATATAACCAGGGCAGGGCTTTTCAGTCATTACAGTACTGCTGCAGGTGATTTGCCCAATGCAGGTTATGACCGGGCTTTAATTATGGGGCCTTATCATGATCTTGATCCGGCCTATAACACTTCTCCTACACAACGAATAGATTATGTTGTAAATGGCGCTGCCCCTAACAGGAAATGGGTCTTAAGTTTTTATAAAGTTCCTTTATTTTCTATTGCATGCCAGAACCTGATCCAAAATACGCACCAGATCATCTTACATGAATCTACAGGCGTTGTGGAAGTTTCTATTGTTGATAAGCAAATTTGTCCCACATGGAATAATGGTAAATCAATGATTGGGATGCAGAACTTTAATAAAAATCTTGGAATAATGCCTCCGGGAAGAAGGGTATCTGATCCGCCATGGGGTACTGTTGGCATGAATGAAACCTGGCGTTTTATTCCAAAAAATGGAGCTGCGTTATATAGAAGTGTAGAATTATTAAATTCAGTTGGTGCCGTTATCGCTACCGGAGATACATCCCGGTTTAATGCTAATACCTTTGAATGGAATTTTACAAATGTTTGCCCCCCACCCAATGTACCAACTTTGTATGTGGTAAAAACTACTTACCAGAAAATTGATAATTCAGGTACTTTTTACAGTTTGGATACAATTAATATATTAAGACTAAACTCACTGCCAGCCAATACTTCAACCGTTCCAACTACATGTGGTGCAAATACAGGTTCAATAACAGTTACACCCACAGCAGGTACTAGTCCATACACGTACACACTTAATGGAGGCTCCATGGTAACTGTACCCGGCGCACACACTTATAATAACCTGGCAGCAGGGCCTTATGTGGTGGTAGTTACCGATTTTAATGGTTGCGACAGCACCATTAATGTTACCATAACAACAACTACCACTATAACAGCTACTATTTCTTCAACAGCTACTACATGCCCGCTTTCAAATGATGGAACTATAACTGTAACTCCAACAAGCGGTACTCCACCTTATACTTATTCATTAGATGGAGGGCCGCCACAGCCAGGCAATGTATTTACCAATGTACCGGCAGGGCCGCATACTGTTGTGTTTACAGATAATTTTGGCTGCACAGGTTCTGTAAG
>JANNYY010000447.1:0-2721 GCA_031410355.1 Chitinophagaceae bacterium
CGCTTGCCTGTGCAGTTGCAGTAGCCGCACTGCAGGTTTTAAAAGATGAGCACATGGCTGCCAATGCAGAGGCCATGGGTAGTTTATTACGCAGCGAACTGGAAAAATTAAATTCACCTTATATTTCGATAGTGAGAGGAAGGGGTTTATTAAATGCAATAGTTATTAAACACCCAAAACCCGATGCCGCATGGGACTTATGTTTGTTACTGAAAGAAAACGGGTTACTTGCAAAACCAACACATGGCGATAAGATACGTTTTGCTCCACCGCTTGTTATTAATAAAGAACAAGTGCTGGAGTGTGTGGGTATAATTGACAAGAGTTTGAACCAACTTATTTAAATCTGATTAAAAACCAAAATAATTCAACTGTTTATTTGGCTCGCAAAACTGTACCTTAGTTTTTCAAATTTTATTTATGGATACCCACCTTCATCATGACCACGTAGAATCGCATTTAAAAAGTTCTGATCTTTTAAGAGATGTTGTTATAGGCATGAGTGATGGACTCACTGTTCCTTTTGCATTAGCTGCAGGTTTAAGTGGTGCAGTAGATCAAAGCAGCATTATTGTTATTGCGGGTATTGCAGAAATAGCCGCTGGCAGTATTGCCATGGGTTTGGGTGGTTACCTTGCGGGAAAAACCGAACAGGATCATTACAGCAGTGAAGTAAAAAGAGAATATGATGAAGTGGAAAACCTGCGCCACAAGGAAATAGAAGAGACCAAAGAGTTTTTTGCCAACATAGGTTTAAGTGTTGCTTTGCAGGAGCAGGCAACAGCCGAAATTGCACAGGACAAAGACCGCTGGGTTGATTTTATGATGAAATATGAACTTGGTTTGGATAAACCTGATCCCAGGCGTGCTACCAAAAGTGCATTGAATATTGGTTTGTCTTATGTAGCAGGCGGCATCATTCCGCTTAGCCCGTATTTTTTTATTGCTGATTCTGCAGAAGCTTTAAAAATATCTGTGGTTGCTACGTTAATTTGCCTGTTTGTTTTTGGATTTTTTAAAAGCAAGATGACCGGAGTAAATCCTGTGTGGGGCGCATTAAAAGTTACCTTAATTGGCGCAGTGGCTGCTGCGGCTGCATTTGGCGTGGCCAAACTATTTGAAGCACATTGATACAAGGTATTTTAGAAAATGTTTTCCAGGTATTTATATCCCGAACCGGTGTTTAGCAATAATATTTTTTCATCCCTGTCTATAAACCCATCATCTGCCAGTTTTAATAACCCTTTCCAAACTGCAGCACCTTCAGGTGCAACCAAAATCCCTTCTGTTGCTGCTATCTCTTTTACGCCCGATATCATTTCCTCTTCGGTAACAGACAAGGCAGATCCGGATGATTCTATTAATGTTTCCATGATCAGATCTTCGCCAAAAGGATTAGGTACCGCCAATCCATTTGCCAGGGATGCTTTGCCTTTATAGTTTGAAGCATTGGCATGTAACCCTTTCCAGGAATAAACAATGGGCTGGCAATTTTCTGCCTGCACTGCGATCATCTTTGGGAGTTTATTTTCTATCCAGCCCATGGCGATCATTTCTTTAAAGGCTTTCCAGATGCCTATTAAGCCGGTACCGCCGCCTGTGGGATAAACAATAACATCAGGTAATTGCCAGTTACATTGTTCCGCTATTTCGTAACCTAAGGTTTTTTTGCCTTCCAGCCGGTATGGTTCTTTTAAAGTTGACATATCAAAAACCTTTTTCTCCTGCTGCATAGTTTTTGCCAGCTTTCCGCAATCACTTATCAATCCTTCAACTAAAATTACCGCAGCTCCATACAAGGCACATTCCTGTTGAAATATTTTCGGAGTATGTTTGGGCATTATTACGGTGGCTTCAATCCCAGCCTTGGCGCAATAAGCACTCAGCGCACCGCCTGCATTGCCTGCTGTAGGTACTATGCAGGATGTAATACCCATTTCTTTGGCTTTGGAAACAGCTACACTCAATCCCCTTGCTTTAAAACTTCCGGTTGGATTTAATGATTCATCTTTTAAAAAAAGTTGTGGCAAAGAATATTTTTTTGCCAGGGCATGTAATTGCAGAACAGGTGTCATCCCTTCTCCGAGGCTAATTATATTTTGCTTATGTAACAGCGGCAATAAAGCATGATAACGCCACATGGTATTATCATGCTGATCTATATTCGATTTCGGAAATCCAAAACCCAGGTCATAATGAGCAGTTAATGGTTTATTACAACAATTTGAAAATGTATGTATGTTTTTAGGATCATACGGCTTGCCGCATTTTGAACACTGCAGGCTCTGAAGTAAAGAATAACGTTGTAAAGTTAACATAGCGTTGTTTTAAAACAAAGCTAAAATTATGTGTCAGCATTTTTCCGTTCAATAAGTGATGGCTTATAACAATTGATTATAGTGAGCAATGGCCATCTTTATAAACAGGCTATTCATTTTATCGTTCCCATTGCCTTGCCGTTGTACAAAATAAAATTCTCTTGAAATTTGAAGACCGGGTATATTCAGCCTAACCAATTCTTTTGACTGTAATTGCCTGGCAACAGACCGTAAAGGCAAAAATCCAATACAGGTATCATCAAGTAAAAAATTCTTTAAGGCTTCTGTTCCTCCTAAAATAATCCTTGTTTCCAGGTCTGAAATTTTGATATGATGTTTAAGCAACCCCTCTGTTACTGCAGCCAGGGTTCCGGATCCTCTCTCCCTTAAAGCCACATCCATC
>JANNYY010000448.1:0-3846 GCA_031410355.1 Chitinophagaceae bacterium
TTATTTTTTGATGCCGTTAAAGATTGATATCCATAATAAGCATTACTATAAGAGCTTTGTTTTGCCCTGATATCTGTTCCTGCAATTATTGCTGCTTTTTTATAGAATTCTTCGGCGAGTGCAATATTTCCTAAATAAAGATTTGCTTCTGCTAAAGTTGCCATTTCCCACATATCCTCTGTTAGAGGTTGACAATTATCCAAAGCAAGTTGGGCGTATTCCTTCATTTTTCCCTCATTATTTTGTGCCACAATAAATAAAAAGGCGAGATTAATTGCGTGATAAAAAATTTGCTTCGGTTTATTATTTGTTTTAGCTATTTCCAAAGCAGCAAGGTAATATTCAAATGATTTGTCCAGGTCCGACTGAAGGCCTCCATCCAAATACCGCCGCTTGTATCTACCTCCTATGATCCCAAGTATGTCCGAATCTTTACCTGCGAGTGGATGTTCCTGCAATACTTTTTGTGCTTCATCCCCTCTTTTTGTGCATTCAAGCGCAAAAACCAATTGGGTTAATTCTTTTGATCCAATCTCTTTTGCCTTTGGCAAAAATTTATTAATTACCTCATGATATTCACCTAATAATAAATTTATTTCCTCCGGATTCCCTTTCAAATAGGCCACTTGCTGGTTAGTAAGTGTTTTTAAAATGATCTCAAAGCTTTGATGGTGAATATCGTTTGCATCAATGGGTTTGATCATTGTAATATGGTTGCCCTCAATTACACCCTGGTATTTGTCGGCGAACGGTGTTAGCGAAGATTCAACCGGAACAAATTCATCCTTGCTTCCCGCTATTGATTTAAAGCTAAAATGGATCCCTGACTGAAATGCGCTATCCCAATCTGCACGAAGTTTTTTTATAAAATCACTTTTGTAACTCAGATCGCTGAGTTGGTTGTTCCAAAACCTAAACCAAAATGCTTTTCTTAAACCCGCGCTGGGGGTTCCAAATAAAAGCAAATGGGATATTTTGTTTCGCTCTGGTTCTGTCAAATCCAAAATTACCCGCTGAACGGCAAGCCCACCCATGCTATGCGCAACAAAGGCAAGCCTGTTGTAATCTTCAAATTGGTTTTTCAATAATGTTTTAAGATATAATGATATCTTACCTATATCGGGATTGGCCGACCAAATGCCTTTGCCAATAGTTGGATAAATATCAGAACTATAGCCAATGCTGAAAATATCCCAACCATTAAATTGGGGATCCTTCGCCAGCATCTCAGGCGTTAACCCAAACGTTGCGGAAGAAGCTCCCGAAAATCCATGAACAAATAACAGGACATTGTTGTAACCTTCCTGCTTGCGATAACAGATCAGTTTGGCAACATGCTTTCCTGTTGCTGAATCAACAACATCATGGGCTACTTTTTTTTCCGCGGAAAACAGTTGTTTTTTTGCAATATCAATTATTGCTCCTGTAATTATTTCTGTCATGGGCATAAGTAGTTTAAGCTTTGAGTTATATAAAAACTGGAATCAACACACAAAAGGAGCTCATAGTTAATACATTTTTTTTAAAAGTGTATGTAATGTTTGTCGAAAGTTTGAAATATTGACCTTTTTTAAATGAATAAGTCACGTCAAAACATCTAAGCCTGTTGGGGGGATTATAGAAGGGAATTTCGCAGACTTGCGGGATGTCAAACTTAAGCCAGTTGGTATCCCAACATCAGCGGAGAGAACACCTGCCAAATACTTAAGCCAGTTAGGGAAAACCTGATGATCTTAAAATCCGTAGTCTATCATCTTTAGTCTCTACTTCTTTGCAGGCGGACACTTCAGCTTCACGTCCTTGCCACCCACTTTAGACTGATCGACACCATGATTCGTAAGTTCGTCGTAGTCTTCCTGACGTTTCGCCAACTCAGTATTCACCATGCTGATCTTATCAGCGATCTGCGCCTTTAGTTTCTTCTCTGCGCTCTCTTTAGTAGCACCTGTTACTGTAATCTTACTTCCGTCGTTGAGTTCCTGCAGATATTCTTCCCCGATGTGAAAGTGCCATTGCTCATGCGCTTCCAGGGCTTCCTGCACTTCCTTTACAGCAGCTTTATCTGCCGCCGACATGTTGGGCCAACTGATTTCCAGCCCGGCTACAAATGAGATCGAGCGGTCTATAGACCAGTTAAGTGAGATTTCTCCAGTATAACTTCCGTTTTTATTCTTACTATACTTCGACTTGCCGGATGCCAGGAGATATATCTCGCTATCCGCGGCATGTACCTCTGCAAGCTTCTTCACCGCATCTGCGCAATTATCAAACATTCGCTGCGTTATCTTGTGAGGGTAATCATCGCCGCCGTGCTGGAAGCAATTCCAGTCAGGGGTTGGCTCGCCTTTGGCCAGGCAAAAAGCCTTTACCCGGCTGCAGGTGCCGGGATTGACTTCATCGGTATGCGGCGGCTTTGTTTTTTCGCCACATTTTACAAGCACTTTCGTTCTTCCTTCAGTACATTTGGTAGACATAGTAGTGTGTTTTTATTGGTGACTGTGGAGCAGCAGGATTGTTCATTGCTGCTTTTTAGGAAGGTAAAATACGGCACATATTTTAAAAAGTCAAGTGCGGATTGGAGACATTCATGGGTGGGTCAGTTTGCCGCGTTTGTTTTACGATAAACCAACATCGGCGGAAACGGGTAGAACTGAGAGGCATCCACCGATCCCATCATCATCTACGTTTTAATTCAACATTTTGGAAGGGAATACCTGGGCCAAACACTTAAACAGGTTGGGTCAAAGACTTAAGCCAGTAAGGGAATACCGGCGCCAGAGGGGGAACACTTAAGCCAGTTGGGAGGCGATCACGGGTGCGCCAGTTGGTATACCAACATCGGCGGAAAACACTTAAGCCAGTTGGAGGATTACAGAAGGGAATCTCGCAGACTTGCGGGATGTCAAACCCCGGCGGAGGGACCACTTACCCCGGTTACCATTTCAGCTAGTTAGCTGGCCGAACACTTAAGACGGTTGCCCTAATGTTGTAGCTGTTATTTTTAAATTAATCCATTTCAAATCCCCATCCTTTCAATGTAAATTTTGCTTCTTCCAATCCTTTGAAATGTAAACCATTCATACCTAATGTTTGTGCCACTTCCACAAACATGCTTCTGTCATCTATGTATAAAGAATGCATGGGTGCAGTTTGTGAAATGTCGCTTGCCATGCGGAAAATATCTTTATCCGGCTTACGCAGGTGCACAAAGCATGACGAAATAAACGCATCAAATAATTCATTCAGTTTAAATGCGGTTATCCGGTAATCATTCAGTTCCCTTCCTTCATTACTAACCGCAATTACCCTTAATTGGTAACGCTCTTTAAGTGCCTTGAAGAATTCAATAGTCCCCGGCAAGGCAGTTGACTCACCGTACATAAAAGTTACAAAATCTTCGGGTGAGAATTTCCGGGGCTTATAAAAAACAACCCGGTTCAAATATTCATGCAGTGTTAATTTCCCTTCCTCATAAGTATCAAATGTAAGGTGGTGCCGTTCGTTCATTTCTTCTGCATCCAGGTTAAACTGTGCTACTGCCTTATCTCTTGATTGGCGCCCCCATCCATTAGTAAGTAAAACACCCCCAATATCCAGGAACAGGGTTGTAATTGTTTTGTTATTCATGTTGTATACTGTTTTTAAAAGCTCATTGCTTATTCGCCAACTTTATATTTTAAAGACACGGTACTAAAATTGTTTTCGTAAATATAATGTGTTTTCTTTTTCTGAATCCGGTTACTACTTGCCCCGCTATTGGCGGGGAACCGGTAGAACTGCAGAGGCATCAGGTGATCCCATCATCCTCTACGTTTTAATTCAAAATTTTGGAAGGGAATCCCGCAG
>JANNYY010000449.1:0-2056 GCA_031410355.1 Chitinophagaceae bacterium
TCCTGTACCTGTATTTCAATATCAATGAATACATGGTTCCGGCATTTAAAATGAAGAAATCTGAAGAAGCTCATTTATCAGGATTGTTTACCGGAGATTATGCTGTGATGTTTTGGTTTGCCATAGTTGTTGGTATGATACTCCCCATTTTGATATTATTATTTAAAAAAGGAAGAAAGCCGCTGCCCATGTTCATAGCGGGGTTGATGATAGTGATAGGCGCCTGGTTTAAACGTTACCTGATTGTAACCCCTACTTTGCTGCATCCTTTTTTACCTATTGAGGATGTACCGGCAGCTTTTCACAATTACTTCCCCAGTTGGGAAGAATGGGCGATTGCTATTGGCTCCCTTTCCGGCGCTTTACTGGTCATTACTTTTTTTGCAAGAATTTACCCGATCATCCCCATACAGGAAACCATAACAGAACAACATGAAAAAGATGAAGAAAAATAAATTTATTTACCTGGTATTGCCATGCTTATTCATGCTGTTAACAAAGCAGGTTACAGCACAGGAAGATTCAGTAGTAACAGAGGAAGTGGTTAAACTAAAGTATTACACTGAAAATAACAGTGTACAATATCTTACAATTGAAAATTTACTGAAGACAGGAAAAAAAACGCAACCGTTAAAAAATAAAATATTTGCATTGTACCTCGACAGTATTACCGCAGAAAATTTTATTGCAAAGGTTAATACAGGTAACAGCGGCAAAGCAAAATGTTTTATTCCTGTTTCTCTTAAATCCAAATGGGAGCTAATGCCCGGGCATACCTTTATTGCAATACGGGCCGGCAAAGAAGAAACAAAAGCGGCTGAACTCACTATTACAAAAGCAAAAATTAAAATTGATACGGCTTCAGCAGAAGGAACCAGGACCATTACCGTGCAGGTGATGAAATACGAAAAGAATGAATGGTTGCCGGCAAAGGATGTGGAAATGAAAGTGGGTATACAACGCCATAGCAGCATTCTAACTGCAGGCGATGAAGAAACTTACACAACTGACTCAAGCGGAACTGTTAATGTGGTCCTTAAGAAAGACAGCATGCCCGGAGATCAAAACGGCCACATATTTTTAATAGCCAAAGTAGAAGATAACGATCAATTTGGGAACATGTTAATTGAGAAAACTGTTCCATGGGGCGTATCTATAAAACCAGAGACTAACTTTTTTAATCAACGCACCTTATGGTCAACCCGGTTCAAAACGCCATTGTGGTTATTATTTATGGCATATTCTATTGTGTTTGTAGTTTGGGGTGCTATCATTTACCTGGTGTTGCAGATCTTTAAAATAAAAAAAATAGGTACAAATTCCCTTAGCCTAAATACCCGGTCATAATAAAACATCAACCAGCAGCAATTTATATTAATTAAAAGTACAGCCACGTGAATAGCTTAGTCTGTAAAATTGGATTTTGGTCAGGCTTGATCTCCTTTATTTCCACAGTGGCGTTTTTTACCGTTCAACTGTTGCAACTTATAGGCATTCTCATTTATCCATGGGACCAAATTCTGATTTTTGGATTTTCGCTTTGCATAGTTATACCTTTTATGCTTGAAATGCTTGCACTTCACCATGTATCACCGCCTGATAAAAAGTTTTGGAGCCATGCGGCTCTTATTTTTACTGTCATGTATGTGATATTTGTTACTGCTAATTACGTTGTGCAATTGGCAACAGTAATTCCCATGACACTTAAAGGAGCGGCAGACGAGGTCAGTATTCTCAATCAAACCCCACACTCACTTTTTTGGGACTTTGATGCAATCGGGTATATATGTATGGGCTTGGCAACATTATTTGCCATGCCTGTATTTGAAAAACACGGATTTCAAAAATGGGTCAGGTATTCGTTTTTGGCACATACACTTGTTACTCCTTTGATAGCATTTGTTTATTTCTATCCCGTATTTTCAGATCAGTTACTCCTTCTTGCTATTCCGTGGGCAATTACGGCACCGGTTTCAATGCTGCTTCTTGCTTTGTTATTCAGAAAGGAAATCATAAAGAAATGAAATTAAAAACCTTCATGATTATAATTATATCG
>JANNYY010000450.1:0-1632 GCA_031410355.1 Chitinophagaceae bacterium
AAACTCTTTTAGGATCTTTAGGATCAATAACCAGGCAGGAAAAATAAAACGGCCTTGAAACTACATTCACTGTGGAGCTTTGTTGTTTCCAGTTTTCCCCTCCATCGGCAGAAATATATAAGCCTGTTTTTTCTGCCTCTACAATGGCAATTAAATTATCGGGCGCACTTGGTGCCAGGGCAATAGCAGTGCGGCCAAATGGTTTTGCAGGCAGGCCGCTGGTTAACTCTTTCCATGTTTTACCCCCATCTATACTTTTATAAATACCGCTGCCTTTGCCACCGCTGTTAAAAGAATAAGGTTTACGCCTGAATTCCCAGGTGGTTGCATAAACCACAGCAGGATTTACAGGATTTACTGCAATATCTGCAACGCCCGTTTTATCATTAATGAAAAGAATTTGTTCAAAAGTTTTACCTCCATCAGTTGATTTGTACAAGCCCCGGTGTTTACTATCGCTCCATAGCGGGCCTGGCACGGCCACAAAAATATTATTAGAATTTGTGGGGTCTATGATGATGCGGCTGATGTGTTCGGTGCTGTCGAAGCTGCTGATCTTTGTCCAGTTTTCTCCTTCATCATTGCTGCGGTATAAACCATCACCAACAGAAACCGTGTTACGCATATTACTTTCGCCGGTGCCAACAAAAATAACTTTTGGATTTTTCTGGTCAACCGCCAGTGCTCCAATACTCTGGCAATACTTATCAAAAACAGATTTAAAACTTACGCCTGCATTGGTTGTTTTCCACACACCGCCGCCTGCAGAGCCAATATACATGGTACGTGGTTCGCTGTTTACCCCTTCAATGGCTGTTAAGCGGCCACCCATGGTTGCAGGGCCAATCTGGCGGGCTTCCATCATGCCAAAAGTGGCTGAAGTAATTTGTGCTTTTGCAGAAATGGCACCAAGTAAAAGGACAAGAAAAGTTAGTGTTGATCTCATAAAAAATTTATGATTTTGGTGAAGCTAAATGAAGGCAATGTATAAATGAACCGGTGTGATATATAACCATTAATAAAATAACCCGGCTTTTGCAAACCGGGTTATTTTAAAAAAGATTTTTTACATGTCGTGCTTGAAAGCAGATTCGGGTACTGTTTGGTTTACTTTAATACTTGATATTAAAACCGTACCAAACTGTTGCGTAATGCTGTATGGCATTTTAACGCCTTCTACTTCTTTATAGTCAGAAAAATCTGTTTGCAGATCCATTTCCTGGCCGTTCATTTTTCTTTTTTCTTTTGTTCTGATGATCATACTTGAAGCGGGGTCAATGAAGAAGGTCAATTCTTTTCCACCGGCCAGCGATGCTTTAAGTTTATAACATTCTGTTCCATCTACATCTTCCTTTCCAACTAATTCCACTTTATGTCCTTTAGCTGCATAATCAACCAGCGGGCCGGCAATATCAAGATCGCTCTGGCTGCTTTTTACTTCATCTGCTGTTTTTGGTTCAGGCTTTTGCATGCCCTGAAAAGGCATGTATTGCCAGCCTTCTGTGTTAGTCATCATATCAAAACCATGCATACCCATGGCATTAATATCCTGGCGGTTTAATTTATTATTTACCTGTGTTACAGATAAAGCAATTTCGGTGCCTTGTATAGAAAGGCTGCCTTCCATTACTA
>JANNYY010000451.1:0-2179 GCA_031410355.1 Chitinophagaceae bacterium
GTCAATAAATAATAAAATAATTCCACCGGCTAAAAGCGATATGGCAACTGTTGTGGAACTCTCCAGTAACCTATCAATATTTTTAGAAAATAAAAAGCCAAGTATTAAAGCAGGTACAACACCTAAAGCAATTTTTGCATAAAACTGCCAGTTTTTAAAGTTGAAAAATTTTTTCCAGTATAAAACCACCACTGCTAAAATGGCGCCCAGTTGTATGGCAACGGTAAAAACTTTGCTGAAATCATTTTCAGTTATATTCAGTATTTTTTCAGTAATGATGATATGGCCGGTGGAAGATACTGGTAGGAACTCCGTTAATCCTTCCACAATTGCAATGATGATGCTTTGTATGGTATCCATGTAAATCTTTTAAAACAAAAAAGCGAAGGTATTAACTCCGCATTTTTTTATAATTTATAATTTTAAAACTTAATTAGTTTTTGATTTTTTCATGATCGCAAAGATCTCAATAATGAAACCGGCAATGATGAGCATGGGTGCAATGGTAATGCGGGTGGTGCTGTACACTTCCTCTTTATTAAAAACATTAGGGTTGGCACTTTTACCACCAGCCATTAAAAAAAAGCCCAATGCTAAAACGCCCAGGCCAATAAGCATCCACATAAAATTTTCTTTTCCAAATAGCGGATTGGGAGTGCTGGCTGCTTTTACTTGTTTTTTTTCGTTGCTCATTTTATTTTAATTGAAGCTGCAAATTAATATAAATCATCCAATTTCATACGCAGGTATTTTATTACCGAGCGATGGGTGCTGAAAAGGGAAATACTGATACCCAATATGATGATCGCAAAAAATAACAGGATCAGGCCGGTATTATCGTGTAATTCTTTAAAACTGGGAATAAGAGACTCGATCAGTAATACTGTAAACCACACTGCAGCAATGGCAATTCCCGAGGATATTAACCCGTTAATAATAGCCCTCATATTAATGGGTTTGGCAATAAACCAGCGGGTTGCACCAACCATCTGCATGGTCTTTATTAAAAACCTGTTACTGTACATGGCCAGCCTGATGGTATTATCAATGGAAAAAACTACGAGTATGGTTAGCAGGATGGCGGCAAATAAAAAGATATAAGCCCCCGCTTTTACATATTTACTAACCCTGGTTATTGTTTCTGTAGGAAAATAAACATCTGTGATGAGGCCAGGGTAACGGGTTAACAGATCCATGGAAAGCCTGTCTAAGCTGTCTTTTTGTACATAATTTGCTTTTATGTAAAAGTCAATACTTTCAGGCAAAGGGTTTTTATCTATAAATTTTTTCCAGGTGGTATCATTGTCTTTGTTCCATTTCTCTACGGCCATTTCTTTGGTTACATATTGCACGTCTTTGGCATAAGGAATGGCCGTGATGTAATTTTTCAGGCTGTCAATTTTCTTTTTTTGAGCATTCAGGTTAAGCCATACATTTACCTGTATATTTTCCTTTACATAATCGCCGGTTTTGCGCAGGTTTAAAAAGAACCAGCCCACAATACCAAATAAAAATAAAACCAGCGATACGCCTATGATCGCATAAGCATAAGTTGGTTTGCCCCGTTTACTGCTTACTTTTCCGAATTGAGCCATAATTTATTTTGTTGAATAGTTAGTCTATTTTACTTTTTCAAGACGGGCAAAAATAAAGGATTTTACCTGCTTTGCCGTATTTTTGCCTTCTTCAAAACGATTGCCTGCTCAATTTATTTTTATAAATGTATATGATGATGTTGATTAGGGGGGAAATAACTTTTCTTTCACAATTAGCTAAGAGGACATACTTCAACAGGCTCAACAGAGAAAAGGAGTGTGCAGCGTTTAAAGCGTTCAATAAAGATATGATGTACAAGAGTGATTAATTTTCACTTTTTTACTAAAAAAATGAAAATTAATTAACGATCGTTGCCAATGAAGCCGAACAAAGTTTCAAAGGCCGGGCTCAAAAAAAGAAATAAATAAATGGAATACGATTTTAGAAAGATTGAACCACATTGGCAGGATGCCTGGAAAAAAAGCAGTGCTTATAAGGTGAGCAACGATTCTGCCAAACCAAAATATTATGTGCTGGATATGTTTCCTTACCCAAGTGGGGCAGGCTTGCATGTAGGGCATCCGCTGGGATACATAGCCAGCGATATTTACAGCCGTTATAAAAGATTAAAAGGCTTTAATGT
>JANNYY010000452.1:0-4902 GCA_031410355.1 Chitinophagaceae bacterium
TGCAGAAAAATACGATGCCATTGTTAACTGCGGCGTTACCGAACATCTGCCAGATTATGCAGGGTCGCTGAAACATTACGAAAAGCTCTTGAAGCCCGGTGGCCGGCTTTACCTTGATGCAAGTGCCGACCGTGTAAAAAATGCACATGGCTCATTTATGGGGCGTTATGTTTTCGAAGGCAATGCATCGCTGCTTTGCCTGCACGAATACCTTACCGAAGTTGCCAAAAGCCCCTTTCAGCTAGAAGGTGTTTGGGATGACCGCCATAATTATTACCTTACCACCAAAGCATGGGCCCAAAAGCTTGATGATCATCGTGAGCTGATTGAACAAAAATGGGGAAAACAGTTGTACCGTATCTTCCGGCTATACCTTTGGGGAAGCGCCGAAGGTTTTCATTCAGGAATGATTGATGCATATAGGGTGGTGCTTAGGTTGCCGGAGAAATAATTGACCTTAAACTTAATTAGCGAATTATTAATTATATTACACGCCATTAAACAACTTTTACTAATAAAGTTGATTCACCGTACCACATAATCAATATATGAAAATTAAATTTCCGTTATTAATAATTACTGCGCTATTGATTTTAGGAAGCTGCAGTAAATCCGGCCCTTCAAATCCTTTAACCCCTGCAACAACAGTTCCCGTACTTGCTGGTACTTCTGTTGCAAGTGCTATTACAGGCACTTCGGCTTTAAGCGGAGGTACTGTTAGCTCAGATGGTGGGACTGGTGTAACAGCACGTGGTGTTTGCTGGAGTAGTACTGCAAACCCAACTACAGCAAATACAATAACGGCAGATGGAACTGGTTCCGGGTCTTTTACAAGTAATATAACCGGCCTTACTGCTGGTACGCTGTATTATGTAAGGTCGTATGCAACAAATATTGTTGGTACTTCGTATGGAGCAGCAATAAGTTTTACCACAACAGCAACAACAGCACCGGTCATAGGTGGTACAACCCCTGTAACAGGTATTTCGGATGTTACTGCCTTATCTGGCGGAAGCATTACTTCTGATGGTGGAACAGCAATAACTGCAAGAGGAGTTTGCTGGAATACTTCATCAAATCCAACAACGTCAAATTCAAAAACAATTGATGGCAGCGGAACAGGTTCTTTTATAAGTAACCTTACCGGGCTTACAGCAAGCACTATTTATTATGCCAGAACCTATGCTACAAATACGATTGGAACTACTTATGGCCCCGAAATAAATTTTACAACTTTTCTTGCAATTGGCTCTGTTTTTCAGGGTGGAAAATTAACTTATATATTAGCGGCGGGAGATGCCGGATACGATCCCAACACAGTGCATGGCTTAATTACAACTGCATCTGATGTTACAACAGGTGCTAATACCTGGTTGGGAAATGGAAGTTATTCAGTAACAGGAGCAATAGGTACCGCAATAGGTACAGGCAATGCAAATACAAATACAATAGTTACCATGCAGGGACCAGGAAACTATGCCGCAAAATTATGTGCAGATTTAGTATTGAATGGCTATAGCGATTGGTACTTACCAAGTAAAAATGAATTAAACAAGATTTTCCTCAACAAAGCATTGTTGGGGGGTGTTTTTTCAATCTTTATTTATTGGAGTTCCTCAGAGTATAATTTTTCCGATGCATGGGTACAGCTTTTTGGTTCCGGGCAACAAACTAATACTTCTAAGACTAATGGTGGTCAAATACGTGCAGTCAGGAGTTTTTAATGTTCAGCATATTTGTTAATCTCTTTGCCGCCGTGGATAGCTTCAGTACCGTTTGGGCTTTTTGCCGCCATCGATATCTATATTAGAGGCGGCTGATTTTTTTGCCGCCGTAGGGGAGATATATTACCCACGCCTAGGCTTTAACCAACGGTCTTCCGCCCTTACACTACCAGCAAAGGCATTACCTTTAAGCAAAACTTTTATTGTAACTAAAATCCTATTGTGAAAAGATGTTTGCTGATATTTTTTTTAAGTGTTACCATAGCTGCATACGCCCAACAGGAGGAATCAAAAGGTATTATTATTAACTCAAATCCTGGAAACAAACCAAAGGCCATTAGCCGGGCTTTAATTGTGGGCATTTCTAAATACCAGCAGATTCATAGCCTGCAATACGCTGATAAGGATGCAGAAGAATTCAGCAACTTTTTATTGACCAATCCCAACTGGAAACTGGCACCAGAAAATTTGGTGCTGCTTACTAACGATAAAGCAAAATCAGGCAATGTAATTACCTGGCTAACCTGGCTGTTGAACAATTCAAAGCAGGGTGATAATGTGATTTTTTATTTCTCCGGACATGGTGATGTGGAAACTACTGCTGATATGAGCAGGGGGTTTCTTCTCACTAATGATTCTCCCAAAAACAATTATGTAACAGGTGCATTGGGAGTAGATGTATTGCAGCGTGTTTTTAGCGAAATGCTTAACAAAGGCATTAAGGTTTACATAATAACTGATGCATGCAGGTCGGGTCATTTAGCAGGTGGTGCAGCAGGTGTAAAACAAACTGCACAGGCATTTGGGCAGCAATGGAAAAATGAAACAAAGATCCTGTCGGCGCAGCCTGATGAAGTTTCGTTTGAAGGACCGCAATGGGGTAACGGACGGGGTGTTTTTTCTTTTTTTTTGATGAAAGGATTAAATGGCTTTGCAGATTTGAACAAAGATTCAGCCGTAACATTATCAGAACTGGAACAGTATGTTGGCTTGCAGGTTTCAGAAGCCACAAAGTACAGGCAGCAACCCATATTTGAAGGTGCAAGTAAATTTTCCAGTAAGGTATCAAAAGCAGATACAGCAGGCATGAACAGGTACCGGCAATGGAACGGGGGAAGTGATATTTCAGTTTATGTGTTAAAGGAAAAAGGAGCGTTGCTTTTTTCTTTGGATAGTTGTCTTGCTTTTTATCCATCATTGAAGCAGTTGATTGCTGACAGTGCAGTATCAGCATCATTAATTAATATTGCATTGATTGAGTACCGGCTGTTTAATAAGGCAGTTGGCAATGAACTGTTGCAGGAACGTGTGCGGTATTTACTATCTGGTGCATTGATGAACTACCTGCAGCAACTGCTTAATCAAAGTTTAATAGGTAAAAAGCTTGTTAGTAAAGAAATGCAGTTATACGCCCTTACCATTGTTGATGCTGTTCAAAGCATTAACAAAGAACACAGGCTTATCAATAATGCGCATTTGAATAATATCCGAAGGTATTTTTTCATTAACAGCATTGCTTTATGGGGTGATGCAGCGGAAATCAACAGGAATCGAAATAAAATTTACTCTACGCTCGATTCTGCGTTTGTTACCGAACCCAATGCTGCTTATTTGCTGAATACAAAAGCGGTAGTGTTTTTAAGTGAAGGGCTGTATGATTCTGCTTTGGTGTACCTGGAAAAAGCAATTGAAAGTAGCCCCACCTGGTTAATGCCAAGATACTATTTAGGACAATTAATGGAGTTACAGGGTAAAATGAAAGAAGCACTTGCTTATTACGACCAGGTTCTTTTATTAGACAGTACTTACCAAACATTTGAATGTGCAACATGTTTTTATATTCAAATGGGCGGAATGTACATGCACCTTAAAAAGTACAAAAATGCAGAACAGGTTTATTTAAAAGCATTTGCTATAGACAGTAGTGCAATTGAAATAATGGAAGGTTTATTTGATGTAGCTGTTGCAGCCAATAATAAAAAAAAGATGAATACATGGCTCGATAAAATTAAAACATCATCCAAAACAACCAGCGACAAACTGTATCTGCTGCAACTGCTTATGGAAAACAAATTAATTGGAGCAGCAGAAGCCCTTGGTAAAATTGATTTAATAGAAGATGCAGTACAAACAAAGGAGGAACAGTTCCTGTTTCATTATACGCAGGGTTTGCGAAAGGAAGTTTACCAATTAACCGGCGCATTAGATGAGTATGAGGAAGCTTTTAATATTGATCCATACGACTTTGATTGCGTTTCAAAACTACTGGAACTCCATATTGAGCGGGGGCATTTTGAGATAGCGGAAGAAATAATTGATTCATCATTAATAAGATTTACAGGCTGGAAGTTGCAGTTGATAAAATATTACCAGGCATCTGCTTATGCCTATAACCATAAAGAAACAGCAGCAATTAATTTATTTATAGAACTTATAAAACAAGATATAATGGATTGTAAAGAAGTAAAAAAAATAAGGCCATTACAAAAGTCAGCGGGTTATCAACTCCTTTTAAAAAACTGTGACCTTGCAATTCCAGCACCCCGGCAGGCATTGCCCCCAGGGCTTTAACCAACGTCTTATAAGGGCCTTATTGCCACCGCAACATACTAATAAACTTCTTCTTCTTGTCTCCTGACAAAAGCATTTTACAGGAAAAGAAATAGTTTTAAAAAAATATGCTTAATTTTTAACTCTAAACTTTATGTTATGCCACAATCACGCCGCGATTTTATCCGCAAAACTGCTATCACTTCTGCAGGTCTTTATTTGGGAGCTTCGGCCTTCAGCGCAAAAAGTTACCGCAATATTATTGGTGCCAACGACCGTGTACGGGTTGGTGTAGTTGGTTTTTCCGACCGCCATAGAGCTACTCATATTCCCTGCTTTATGAATCATTACAAGGAACTGAATTTTGATTTGGTGGCCGTATCGGATATCTGGAAAAAAAGAAGAGAGGAAGGTGCAGCTATGTGGAAAGAAAAAATGCAGCATGATGTTATTGCCTGCCGCAACAATGAAGAAATGTACGATAAAAAATTAGTTGATGCTGTATTCATAAGCACGGCCGATTTTCAACATGCTTTACATGCCATTGAAGCTGTGAAGGCGGGATGCGATGCCTATGTAGAAAAACCCTTTGCAGAAACAATGGAGGATAACCGGGCAGCGTTAAAAG
>JANNYY010000453.1:0-2219 GCA_031410355.1 Chitinophagaceae bacterium
CTGTTTTGTTGTATGGTAGTTGGTGTAGCGCCTGAACTATAACCGTTATAAATGCCAGTCATTGTACTTCCATCGCAGGTTAAGTTATGAATGATATTTTTTTCAATCACATTATAAGATCCATATTCGCAACTGATTCCGAAAACACTTCCACTGGAAGGATAGGGCGGTGTAATGCTTCTGTTAATAAGGTTAAAAATATTATTGCCGCTTATAAATGATGGTACAGCAGAAGCACTATTGGCATAATTAATTTTACAAATGCCCGTAATAGAAGAGTTTCCATTAAATGCAGCACTATTATTTTGCAACCCCGATATAACATTATCTTTTATGGTTACTGTTTTTGAACCCAAACAATAAATACCATAAATGTAGCTCGCCAAAATTGATATGGAGGGAGTGGCTGATTGCGGATTACCTATGATGTTGTTATTGATAAAAACATTGTTGTTGTTTGATAAAATACCGGCAAACCTACTTGCCTGATTGCTAACCGTATTTGTTGCATTCATATTCGCAATGGTATTATTGCTAATTGTTACAGGTAATGTCCCTGCCGGTTCCAATGCTGCTATACCTGCTATGGTTGATACAGGATTATCTACAAAATTCATAGTAGCACCACCACAAAACGGAGCCTGACCACCAATGTAATTATTGGTAATTGTATGGCCACCTCCCTTTACATTTATGCCGCTAAAGTTATTAGAGTAAGTTGTTGGGGTTAAACTTCTGTAAAAATGATTACTATCAATTATCCAATCATAACCGGCATCTGTCATTTGTACCCCTGCATCAGTAAAATTATTAAACTCATTATTTTTAATTACGGCCTGGTTGTTACCAACAGAACTTCCAACATGCCAGGTAACCAGCTTGTTGGCATACAATGAAGTAAAATAATTTTTTAAAATATTGATATTGCTGTTATTGCCTGCAGCTATTGAAACTGCATATTCACTCGGATCTACCTGCTCAAACAATAAATTTTTAAGGGTTATATTATTGCAGGAGTTTTCTATTTTTATTGATGTGATACTTTGAATCAGGTAAGAAGGTGTAACAGTTGCCCCGAATTTAAGGTAACGTCCTGTTCCATTATAACTGCCATCAATGATTACATTTTTTGTTCCATTCAATTTTATTGTTGCTGCATTACTATAATCTGCAACAATATTTTTTATAGTATTACTGCCGGGGCCGATGGTTAGGTTATAATTATTTAGCCCGGCATCAGTAACGTCATAAATACCTTTTTCGTTTAAATCGCTTTCTATTAAAATAGTTAAATTGCCTTCCAGTTTTCTGCTGTTAATTTCCTGAAACAATCCATTTTGGCCAGATAAAGATTGGTACCTGCAGTTTGAAGTGCTCACAAATACGGTGTCTTTTAATCTTGGTTTTAAACGGTAACCAAATAAACTGGTTGGCGGGGTTATCTGAACATTCACATTAGTATGTGAAGCCCCAAACTCTGGTAAATACCCCATATTGATTGGTGAATTAATATCCTGGGCTACAAAATAATACTGTATAGAATCGCAGCCATTTCTCCGCACACCCAAAGAATCATGATTTACAGGAAATTGCCAGTTGCCATCAGTAACTGTGCCGTTTATTAACTGCCCTTCAAACGATTTCCATATTGTTAAAGATTGATTTTTAACCCATATTCTTGGTTTAAAATTAGTTGAATTAAGGCCAACATCTTTTTGTGTTATTCTGGCTGTAACAGGGATAATCTGATCATACAAAGTATCTCTGAAAGGAGTAAAATAAATTCTAATTGGAGCAGGAATAATATTTAAAGTATAATCCTCTGTTTCGCCATTCGAAAAAAGACTTGTGCAGGCATCTGTAGCCAGCAAACTGGCATCAGATCTTCTGCGAATCCGTATTCTGGTATTGCCAGATAAGGAAGCAGAAGGAATAAACAGATTGTTCGACATCAACGTGCCGGCACCTGCCCCTATCTGTGTAAACTCCGAAGTTTCAAAAATTCCATTGTGATTTAAATCTATCCAGGCTACTGTATTACCAATAGCAGAGCTGGTAACTTTAACGGTAACAGCAATATATTTACTGGCCACAACGTCAGCAGGGGTAATAGTGGTATAATCTCCATATCCATTTGCACTGCATGCAGATGTGTTGTTAATAGTGCCAATAGAAACTGAATCTATACGTCCGGTTCCACAGTTGTTAACTGTTGGCGT
>JANNYY010000454.1:0-2413 GCA_031410355.1 Chitinophagaceae bacterium
TATCGCCCGGTAAAATGCGGATGTAGTGCATTCTCATTTTTCCTGAAATAGTGGCTAAAATTTCATGCTCATTCTCCAGTTTTACCTTGAACATAGCATTACTCAATGCTTCAATTATTACTCCATCCTGTTTAATAAGTGCCTGTTTAGCCATAATTTTTGGAGCGCAAAGATAGGAGGAATAATTTAATTAACAGCAAAAAACAGTTCTTATTACCAACAAATGCCTGGTTTTGTTCACAAAAAGGTGAAAATAGAGTTTTTATTTCACCAGAATGTACGATAAGTGACGATTAATCCCCATTGCCAGGATTTCAGAAATAGAAAATAGGTTCTACCTTTCTTAGCTATAAAATAAACCTAAAAATTTTTTAGTAAAAAAAGATTTATGGTCAAATGCCCCTCAAGTACTTACATGAGTTGAGAAATTGGATTTTATAGGGAATCCAACCGGTATTTGCTAAAAACCAACTGTACAAAGGCTTTGCTTGAATTTTAGCCTGCTCACATGGGCCTAAAATGAAATTCAGTTTGATATAAGAAAATAGGCACCGGAAACAGGGAAACCATCACTCATAAATAACGCGATATGTTTCTTTATCATTACTCTGCAGATTTGTAACGGTTAAAAGGTAAAAACCTGATTTCATATTCGGGGTCCGGTGATACTTAATCACACCTCCGGGGATATTATAAAAAGTCTCCGACATGATTTTTTGACCCGCCGCATTGTTTATTTCAATACGGAAGTTTTTGGCCCCGCCATTCGCTATTGAAATATATAGGTCGTTAACTACGGGATTTGGATAAACAGCAATACCGGTTTTTACATTTTTGATTAGTACTATATTACTTGTCTTAATGTTATTGTGTAAGTATTTTGTAATTAGCCTGTAAAAATTATTCCCCGAAAATGGCTTTGTGTCAAGATATTTATAAATACCGTTAGAATTATGCGGTACTGTATATGTTGTCGGGTAATCAAAATTTGCATTATTGCTTTTCTGCAAAATATAATCTTTAGCATTATCAGAACCCGCATTCCAAAAGAGTTCATTCCCTTCTTCCTTCTTCATGCCTGATAAGGTAATTCCATTTGGCAAAATAAGAAGACAAGCGCCAGTAACAATATAATTAGCGAATTTGATTACGCAACCGTTATTCACAACAATTTTACAAAAATATCGTCCAGTATCTCCAGGTGTTAAATTGGCAATATAATAAGATGGCCCGGTACCCACAATAACACTGTCATTTACAGGTATTCTTTTATACCAGGTGTACACAGCATTGGCAATCGAATCCACCAGAAGGGTGAGGTTATGATTAAAACAATCGCTGTTATCAGGCATCACTATAAAATCAGCCAAAGGCAAAATGCTTGCATCATATAAACTGGCATTGCCGCATCCATCCACAACCCTTAACCTGACTAATGAATAATTTGTACCATTATTAACAGTAAATACCTGAGTCGTTTGCGGAGGTGTGACAATACTTGGCACTGCAGGTTCGCTGGCAATTATTTCGTACATATAAGGTGCAATCCCTCCAGAAGTGGCTACACTAATGGCAAATCCCCCTATATCACAGGGGTAAGCTTTTGTACCAATGAGGCTTGGATAGAAATAAAGCCCAATAGTCAAAGTATCATAAACATGCTTATTACATTCGTTGATATAGGTATCAAATATATAAGTTGCAGGTTCCAGATCTAAAAAAGTATACTTATAACCTGCACTTGAACTTGCATTAATTGAAACCAATACGCCATTTTTTTTAATAATTTTAGGTATAATATTTCCGCCTATATTATTATCACTGATATCAATCAGCACATCTCCCGATCCGTTGGCCCAGGTGGCGGAAGGGCATTTTTTGGTAACGGTGATTACCCTGTTAACAATGCTTATTTGGGGTGCAGTAAATACCGAATCTTTACCTCCGCAATAATCACTTACTACAATTTTATATTTTAATGGTGATACCAGGCCAGGCAAGTTTGAAAAAGTACATGAATTGCTGTTTGTAACAATTGTTTGCATTAATACATTGGTTGGTGAATACAATTTTATAGTAAATGCAGGTGTGCCGGAAGTGATTGTTATTTTAATATTTGTTGTTCCCAGGGTTGCACATGACCTGATTGCGGTATCTGAAATTCCAGGACTTACAGCCGATGCAGAAAAACACCTGGTAATAACAGTGTCGTAGCAAGCAGGATTATTTGTCATTTTTATACAATAATTTCCATAGGGGATATTATCAAAAGAACCTGTTTCATTACAGCCCATTAAAACATTCGCATTATCATATAAACAAAACTGGGGGTCAATGAGATTTGAAAGCCCCGTAATAGTAGCTGAAAAATTAGTACAGGTTTGATTGGTAATATTAACGTATGAACCTAAAG
>JANNYY010000455.1:0-2171 GCA_031410355.1 Chitinophagaceae bacterium
CAGGTATGTATAGCAGGATGGAATAATTTTAGGGGTATGGTAGCAGGCTTTGAGATAGAATCTGTACCACCCGCAGTTACAATACCTGAAGACGAGGCGACAATTAAAGCAAATTCAGAACCATTAAATACATAACCATTAAATACATAACCATGCCGGTTTTTAAAGAAGAAATTGTATCTGCTGAAAAGATTAAAAAGAAGACTCTGCTCTCTTTTTTCTTTTTCTTTCTTTTTTTTGCAGCCTGTTTTTTTGGATGGAAATGGCTGCATCATCAACCGCAGGATAATGGTGCTTTAAAGCCTTTGCGTACCATATTGAATACGAATGAAAAGGTTTTCAGTGCATTGGTTGATGATGATCATCTTGCCAAAACATTCCCGGTAAGTAAAGCGGTGAGTAAAGTGCGGGTTAATGGTAATGCAGGTATGAATGCAGACTTTGATCCGCTTACCTGGAAGCTGCAGCTTATCCGCAGGCCCGGAGATACCTTGTACATTTCAATTGATGAAATAAAAGCACTGCCTAAAACAGATATTGTTTTTGATTTTAAATGTATTGAAGGCTGGAGCCAGGTTACGCATTGGGCCGGTGTAAAATTCAGCGAGTTTGTAAAAAGGTATGGCCTTATTGAGCAAAGCGGGATGCAGTATGCAGGGCTTATCACGCCTGATAAAGGATATTATGTGGGCATTGACATGAGCAGTATCCTGCATCCGCAAACTATTCTTTGTTATGAAATGAACGGCAAACCTTTGCCAATTAATCAAGGCGCTCCTTTAAGGCTGATCATTCCTGTTAAGTATGGCATTAAACACCTTAAACGTATTGGAACCATTTTTTTTAGTAACACCCGCCCGCCTGATTATTGGTACGAAAGAGGTTATGATTACTTTAGCGGGTTATAATTTTATTGCCCGTTACCATATATCAGCAGCGGATTATCTGTAAGTGGATTGTTAATGAGCGTAGAATTTACATTGAACACATTTTTGATAAGTTCTGTTGTAAGTATATCTTTTGGTTTGCCATGTGCAATCAATTCACCTTCCTTTAAAAAAAATAATTTATCGGCATATTGTATGGCCAGGTTAATATCGTGCATTACCGCAATTAAAACAGTATTTGCATTTGTAAACTCCCTGGCAATCTGTAAAAATTCCTGCTGGTAATTAATGTCAAGACTGGTAAGGGGTTCATCTAAAAATAAATAACGACAACCTGCTGTTGATTTTTCCCATATTTGTGTCAATACCCTGGCGTATTGTACACGTTGTTTTTCGCCGCCACTCAGCGTTAAATAATTTCTTTCTTTAAAGGAGATCAGGTTCATCCTATGCATTACTTCGTTGCAGATGTCTTCATCTTTTTTATTTGGATTAAAATTAAAATGGGGATAACGGCCCATCATCACCACTTCTTCAACCATTAGCGGAAAACTTAGTTCCGGTTGCTGGCTCATAACTGCCCTGTGCTTTGCCAGTTCTTCTTTTTTAAGTTGAGCAATTTTTTCTTTGCCATAAAAAACTGAGCCATCGTATTTATTTATTTCGCCACTGAATATCTTGAGAAAAGTAGATTTGCCTGACCCATTTGGCCCCAGTATCATGTTAAATTCACCGGGAATAAATTCGGCACTGATGCCATTGAGAATCAATTTATTTCCAATGCGGTAATGTATGTTTTCTGTTTTAAGCATTGTATCCTCCTTTTTCATTTACCACGTTAAAACGCTTAAGCAGTATAATAAAAATGGGAGCGCCAACCAGCGAAGTGATGATGCCGATAGGAACTTCGGCAGGCGCAAGTATTAACCTTGCACACATATCTGCCATCACAAGCAGCAATGCACCCAGGATCATGGAGGCAGGCAACAATTTTTTATTATCGCTGCCAATTAATAAACGTAACAAATGCGGTACTATTAAACCCATAAAACTGATAACACCCACAAATGCGGTAGCAACTGAAACCATGGCTGTGTTTAAAAGCATGATTCTTACTTTCAGTTTATCTGCATCTACACCCAGGTAACCTGCTTCTTCTTCGCCTAACAATAAAGTGTTTAATTGTTTGGAATAGCGGAGAGAAAAAATAAAAATGATTGTTGCAACAGTGCCAACAATAAAAACCTGTTGCCAGGAAGCGCCGGAAAAAGTTCCCAGGTTCCA
>JANNYY010000456.1:0-2135 GCA_031410355.1 Chitinophagaceae bacterium
ATATTACTTATGGCACGGTAAGAAAACATATTGATACCCTTGTGGTAATAGATGACAGCATTGTACGGGGAACCACTTTAAAACAAAGTATCATCCGCATGCTATCCAGGCTTGAGCCTAAAAAAATCATTGTGGTTTCATCGGCTCCACAAATACGTTACCCCGATTGTTATGGTATTGATATGAGCAAAATGGGCGATTTTATTGCCTTCAGGGCAGCTGTTGAATTATTGAATGATACCGGCCAGCAGGATATTCTGCAACAAATGCTGGAAAAATGCAAAGAACTGCAACGCAATAATCAATTGCATACCGAAAATATTGTGCGGCAGCTTTACAAAACTTTTACGCCTGAAGACATCTCCGGTAAAATAGCCCAACTTATAACCGCACCTGAAATTAATATTCCTGTAAGTGTTATTTATCAAACCATCGAATCGCTGCATGAGGCCTGCCCAACCAATCTGGGCGACTGGTATTTTACCGGTAATTATCCCACACCCGGTGGCACCCGTGTATGCAACAAAGCTTTTATGAATTATATGGAAGGAAAGAATGTGAGAGGATATTAGGAAATTGATGATTTTAGATTGTAGATTTTAGATTTGGTGAGCTGTTTTCAGGGTTTAGCTTTTTATTGTTTCTCTTAGTTATAAACTAATAAATGCTTACTTAAAAATTTCATTAAGCAACCCCGCTAAATGAACACCGCCTTTTAATAACTGTTGGTTTACTACATCAATAAATTTAAAATTATAATTGTAGCTTAAGTTATCATCTGGCTTTATATCTGCATAAATTTTTTCTGCATATTGGTACGACTGCCATATCCACTCACTGACCGGCTCGGCCTGCCATGCTTTTCTTTGGGGTTTGGTTGAGTAATTAATAGAAGTTGCGTATTCTGTATAACTCAGTTGCTGAAAATCTATCAGTTTTGAATCCCATACGGTATGTATATTCACTGCATCTTTAAACCAGTTAACTTTTATTTTATTGCCGCCTAAATCTTCAAACCTGCCAATATGCAAAGGCTGATGAATATCGCCGACTATGTGTATCAGCAACCTTAAATACAAAACCTTTTTATCCTGCTCTAAATCTTTATTTTTAAGTTGGGCAGATAACCAGTTTATTTTTGTGTAAGCATCAGTAACTGTATCGGCAGCTAAATAATCTTTTAGTTCCGTTTCGCTAAGCCCTGCTTTTAAATTAATGTAATGCCAGTTGTCAAGATATTTATATGACGGATCAGATTTAATAAAATCGGGCCAGTTGCTTGCCATGGCAACAGATTCGTTACCCAGAATTTTAAATATTTCTTTCTTTGTGTTTTTGGTAAGATAAGAATCGGCAATTTGGCCTACTATGCGATGGCCCAATACACCCCAGGCCATGCTGCTGAATGGCATATACAAAAACAAAGCAAATAATGTGGCTTTTTTAATGCGATTAATTTTCATCTTATAAATTTGACTACAAAGCTAACTTAATGCTGCTGATTATATAAAACCGTTTAAAATTTTATTTCACTCCAACACCTCAAACAACAATACCTGTGATCTTTGTAAAACAGTAAAATTATTATCTGCAATAAACAATAATGTTTTATGACCATTTGGTAAAAGCGGGCCAAAAGTTACGCCTTCAATATTATCAATATAAATACCAAGCTCATCCATATTTAATAATAATGTTTTTTTAGCCGGTGTAAAAGACTGATTGCCTTTTAATGTGATTGAACTGATATCAGTAGCTTCATTTAGGTCGGCAATAAAAAGTTTTATGGTGCAGGGTAATCTGCCGGTTGAAAAAGAACGCTCAACTACAAGTAGTGTATTATTGCCAAGGCTCAATATTTCAGATACACCATTTAATTTAAATGCAGTGTCGGGTTTGGCCGCGTAGGCAACAGGCTCTAATTTATAAGCATACTGGCCTGTATTTTTTTTGCCCGTCACATCAAATTTGTAGATCCGGATAAAGGCTTTGTTATCAGTTAAATCAGCCCTGGGCCCATCTTCAAACAACGGATCTTCAATATTTGCATAAAGGGTTTTATAATTATCCGCAAAGGTAATTCCTTCCAGCACTTCGTTTCTTCTTGGCCCTTTTTCTATAGCCTGCATTTTTAA
>JANNYY010000457.1:0-3682 GCA_031410355.1 Chitinophagaceae bacterium
TTACAAATGTTGGTAGCAGAAGAAATACGTTGCAATTAATTGCTGATGTTACGAATTTTCCGAATTTGATTAATAATGCCAGCGCTGTCTTTGGTACTTATATATATAATGCCGCTGTTCCTGCTTATGAAGTTAATCCTGATCTGCAATGGGAAACTGTTCATGCCAAAGAAGCAGGTTTTGAACTTGTAGGATTTAATAACCGTTTACATTTTGAAGCCAACTATTTTAACCGCAATACTAAAAACCTGATGACTTATATCAGTTTAGGTTCACTGGGATTAAAAGATAAACTTACTAATGGCGGAAGCATAAGAAATATGGGTGAAGAGTTTTCGGCAAACTGGACCCAGAAACTGAATAAAGATTTTTCGGTAAATATTGGCGGTAATCTTACCTTCCTTAAAAATAAGGTGGTTACCTTATCGCCCGATCTTCCGGGAGGCTCAATTATTGCAGGGTCTTTCAATAATGGAAGTGCAGAGAGCAGGACCACACCCGGACAGCCTATCGGCGTTTTTTACGGGTATATTGTAGAAGGCCTTTACCAGAGTTATGCGGATATATTGGCTTCGCCGGTTGCCTCTTCGCTTGGCGCTTACAGGCCGGGGGATTTTAAATTTAAAGACGTGAATGGAGATGGCAAGATCACTGCAGACGACAGGACCGTAATTGGAAACCCAACCCCCAAATTTACTTATGGAGCAAGTATTAATCTTAATTATAAAAACATAAGCTTGGGTATTGACCTGGGCGGGGTTTACGGAAACCAGGTTTTTAGAACATGGGGTTCGCTGGAATCGCCTTTTCAAAGGGTAAATTATGCAGCTTTTAAAGTTGATAGCTGGACAGGCCCCGGAACATCAAACTGGGATCCCATCATCAGTCAGGGAGACCGGTTTAACTACAACGGATCTACCTATAATATTGAAGATGGAAGTTATTTCCGGATAAGAAATGTGCAGCTTGGTTACGATTTTAACCAGCGGCTTATATCCAAAGCAAGGATAAAAAACCTGCGGCTTTTTGCAAATGTGCAAAATCTTAAAACCTGGAAAAATAATTATGGATATACCGCAGAGTACGGCGGAAGCGCCACGCAGTTTGGTTATGATAATGCAGGTAATGCCATACCTGCAGTAACAACCTTTGGTTTAAACGTAACTTTTTAAAATACTAAATTCATTGATCATGAAAAGAAATAAAATTTTATTCCTGGGTTTAATCGTTGCGTTGCCCATGCTGCTGACGGTTTTGGGTTGTAAAAAATTCTTAGACCGCAAGCCGCTCACTTCTACCCTGGAAGATATAAACCAGGGAACATTAGAAGCGCAGAGTTTTGGTTTATACAATACCTTAACCAATTATGCCGGTTTCTCTACTTTACCTATGCTGGATTTTCACAGCATCAGGGATGATGATGCCCAAAAAGGCAGCAGCCTTACAGATGGGGCTGAAGTAAATACCGAATTTGAAACCTTTCAATACAGTAAAGACGACTGGGCGCCAAATACCTACTGGAACGACAGGTATTATATGATAAACCAGGCCAATAAATTAATATATTTTGCCGATTCACTGCAGTTAACCGACCCTGCATCGCTGCGGAATGTGGGTGAAGCCTGCTTTTTCAGGGCATATTGTTTTTTTGAACTGGTAAAAACCTATGGGGATGTGCCATTGATCAATTATTATTACACCGTTCCCGCTGCAGGTATCAGGCCTAAATCGCCGGCCTCAGCTATTTACGCACAAATTGATGCAGACCTTACTAAAGCAGCCGCCTATTTACCTGTAAACTGGACAGTTGCCAACGTTAATATTTATCCGGGCCGGTTAACAAAGGGAGCCGCCAATACCTTAAGGGCGCAAACCTATTTGTTCAGGCAAAACTGGGCAAGCGTAATAGCCTATTGTACACAGGTTGAAATGTCGGCCCAATACAATTTAGCGCCCACTTTTCCGGATATATGGAAAGATGGTTTAAACGGCGTGGGTAAAAATGGTATTGAATCTGTTTGGGAAGAACAGAGTTATGTAGGGCCTAATAATACCCCGGATAAAGGCGTTGATTTTGGTACCTGTCAAAATGTAAGGCAGGGAGGTGCTACCAATGCCTGGAATTTGGGCTGGGGATGGAATGTGCCCACACAAAAATTGGAAACAGACTGGCCTAATACTGATCCCCGCAAGCGTCAAACGATATTATATTCAGGTCAGTCGGATGGTGGCCCTGCACAAGGTGGTTATGGAGCAACTTTGCCTCCTTATGGTCCGGGAGCTGGGGGGCTTGATCAACCTTACTGGAATAAAAAAGTAAATTCAGATCCGCAGATGCGCCAGTTTACCGGTGAAATATTTCAAAGAGGCGCCGCCCGCTGGATCAATCACCGGATATTACGCTATGCCGATGTATTGTTAATGCATGCCGAAGCCAGTAATGAAATGGCGGATGGGGCAACTGCAGCAACTTACCTGGAAAGGGTAAGGTTCAGGGCAAGCGGCCTTACGGCACCTGATCCCGGCCATACACGTACCATTGTGCCCTACGTTCCTTTTGTAAGCCAGGCACAAATGCGAACAGCCATTAAAAATGAACGAAGATGGGAATTTGCCATGGAGGGATACCGCTTTTATGATTTAGTAAGATGGGGCGATGCCATTGCCGAGCTGGGTGCTTTAGGATATACAAACCGGTGCCGGTTTTATCCGATACCCCAAAAAGCCATAGATCTGTCAGGTGGCGTTTTGGTACAAAATCCTGAATGGTAAACCTGAAAATAGGTTTACCTTACCGTTTATTGTAAACCCCATGGATATTAACAACAAACTACTAAAATAAAGAGTTATGAATAAGTTTAAAAGAACACTTAAAAAAGGCAGTTTTATTTTGCTGTTATTTATTGCAGCTGCAGGTTGTAAAAAAACGAGCCGCCCGGAGCTGGGAGATTATCCTAAAGATGCCAATCCTCCCGGCGGGCCATTAAAATTTTATGCAGCATTTAATGGTATTTCTGCAAACCCTTTAATGAATGCCGTAGATAGCATAAGAGCCAATTTCCCATCAGATAATCCACTTGCTTCAATTGATGGGGTTACCGGAAAAGGTATAAAAGGCAATGGTACTAAGGCAGTAAAATACCCATCTGCAAACGATTTTAAGGGGGTAACAAGCTGCACCATATCCTTGTGGGTAAATAATACAGTTAATGCAAATACTGAGCTTTTATTTTCGCTTGCAAGTAAAGATTATTGGCATGAAAGCGCTGCTTTTTTATTGTTAGAACATGCTACACCTACCAAATGCCAGCTTAAGTTTGCTTTAGAAGATCACTGGGTTGAGTATATTGATAACTTCAATAAGCCATTATTTGATGGCACCTGGCATCACCTGGCATTTACTTATGATGGCACGACATCTACAGTAAAGGTATATTATGACGGAACGGAAGTTCCCTTACCTGCTGGTGCAGCAGCAGCTTTTGCGGGACTTGGCAACCTGACTTTAGGAAACGCAACCAATTTAGTTGTGGGTGGCTGGAATAAACATGCTGGTTTAAGCGGTCCTGCTGATGGTTGGATCGGTGGCTTTACCGGCAAAATGGATCAATTCCGTTTATATGGTAAAGTGTTAACCGGAACTGAAGTAATGGCACTATATAATAGTAAATTATAAATTTTT
>JANNYY010000458.1:0-4611 GCA_031410355.1 Chitinophagaceae bacterium
GGGGGAGCATCCACCTGCCTGATCTGCTTCAGTAAATCTAATTTTTTATCTATGTTCATGCGCTTTGTATGTATTTTATACGACGGGGGTTTTAAAACCCTTCGCTTGCTGTTAATTTTTTTTGAATGGTTTGTTTTGCCCTTTGCAATAGAGACTCAACAGCTTTTACACTGGTATTCATGATCTCAGCCACTTCTTTTTGCGGTCGGTCCTCTATCTTACTCAGTATAATGGCTGTTTGCTGGTTTTCTGGCAAAGACTGGATGATCTGTAAAAGATTTTGCAGCGCTTCTTTATTTTCCGATTCAATGCCCGGATGGTTAATATGCCCGGTCCCTTCCACCGGTTCATTTGACCCCTGCTGAAAAAGAGCGCTGATAAAACCGAAACGTTTTTTTGTTTTGCGTGCTTTTAAAAAATCGAGGCATTGATTAATGGCTATGCGGTAGATCCAGGTTTTTAAAGATGCCGCCGCCGGGTTGTATTGATGGTAATGCTGGTAAACCTTTACAAACACTTCCTGTGTAATGTCCTGTGCATCTTCGGCATTCAATACATATTGCAGGCACAAATTATAAACGAGCTTTTTATGTTCGTTGTACAGGGTTTCAAATTGCAATTCATCTGGCATCAGGTGTGGGAGCAGTTAGTAAAATTATTGATTGTGAAGTTATCAATTAAAATTGAGCAGTGATTTTGTACTAAGGGGTTTAATTTTAAAATTCATTGCAATTATCAAACTACTATTATAATCCGGACTGAATAATTTTAATAATTTTTCTCAGGATTTTATCATCAATAAATTGCTTCAACCTTAAAAGTATTGGAGCCAACACTCAAAATGCCGTGGGGGATTACCAGAAAATTGAGTTATATTGTATGTGTTACCAAAAAAATAGTTTATGAAATCATTTAATGGTTTTAAAGCCGCGTGTTATAACATACCCTTTTTTCGTAACCGGAAGAATATAATCTTTGTTTCGCCATCTACATCCTGTAAAAGAAAGAAATTACATCCTCTCGTATTTGTTGCGGTTCTTTTCATTTTAATATTAACACCCTTCTATGGACAAGCCCAGGTTAGTTTATTGAATTATAAAACGGAAGCCCAAAAACCCGGGGCTAACTATTATCAGGTTGTAAGAGAAGTAAGGGCAAAGCTTGAGTTAAAAAAACAGGCGCTGATTGCGCAAGGTGTTGACCTTGCCAAATACAATCCCTACCGCGAGGAAGTGGCACAGTTTGAACGCTGGGCACTGGAATGGCAGGATAAAATAGGTGTTGACGGCCTTTTTCCTGATCCGCTTACGGGTTGGGTAAATGCTATACAACAAAATCCCGCCATGTTTATATCGCAGCAAAATTTACACACGCCTAACCTTATCAGTACGGTTCCCTGGACGAGTTTAGGGCCTGTAAATAGTGGAACACTGAATGGCTGGACCTTTGGGGGAGGAATTGGACGGATAAACGTGGTTAAAAGACATCCACTGCAACCTTCAACACTGTTTGCAGGTGCCACTCTCGGTGGCGTATTCAAGTCAACAGATTTTGGTAATTCCTGGACTCCAATTACTGACCAATTTTCGGGTTTAGGAGTTTCTGACCTGTTATTTCTCCCCACTAACAGTAATAATATGATCCTGGCTACTGGCGATTTTGATGGAAAACATGTGAATAGCATAGGCATTTTTAAAAGCACCGATGGCGGAAACACATGGGCCAATAAGCTGTCCTTTGCATTAGGACAGCAAATAAGAATTGCACATATATATCCCGATCCGAATTTTGCAGGAAACAATACACTTTGGGCAACAGGCAGCAGGGACATATACAGATCAACCGACCAGGGAGAGACTTGGGTTAGTGTTTATAATAACGCAGCGGAAGAGTTTAACGATTTTATTAAAGTGGGTACCGACTATTTTGCAAGTGGCTTATTAGGTTCTTTATTTAAATCTCCCGACGGGACTACCTGGACCCAGGTTTACAATCACGCCGCAGGTGCCGAAAGCAGGATTGATTTTGCATACAGCATAAATACGCCTGATGTACTTTATATTTTAACTAAAAGCAATCCTGCCTTTGCCAAATACACGATCAGTACCAATACTATGGGCGCTTTTAGTGCTGTAACCAATTCGGTACCGGCAGACGGAAACGCTGATTTTAATACCCAGGAAAGTTATAACCAGGTAATTGCTGTTAACCCAACAAATGGCAACGACATAATATTAGGAGAATTCAGCGGAAAAAGATCTGTAAATGGAGGAACTACGTGGACAAATCATTTAAATGGTTATTATACCACAACAGGAGCCTCCAATTGGGGAGGTGGTTATGTTCATTCCGATATTCACTATTTGGAATTTGTTGGTGCAGCCAACGATTCATTATTGATAGGGAATGATGGCGGCGTTTACCTGGGGCCTGTGAGTAATACGCCTTTTGCGTATGTAGAACGTTTAAACGGATTGGTTTGTACACAAAGCTATTCCATCTCCATTTTTGGAGCCGAGCCCAACAATATTATGATAGGTAACCAGGATAATGATGGAAGAAGCCGCAATTTTGTTACGCCAACAGCCACCTGGTACGCTGCCCAGGCTGGTGATGGAATATCTACTGCCATACACAGAACCAATAAAGATATCCGGTTTTTAACCGGTACCACCGGCACTTTATCATACAGAAATGATGCTTTTGTAGCCAATTATGCTGGCCAGGCTATAGGCAAACCCAATAACGGTGTTTTTGCGGCTCCGCTTGAAATGCATTTAACTAATGGCAATATTTTGTATGGGGCATACAGTGATGTTTACAAATCCACCGGTATTATCCCATCAGGCGACCCCAACATCCCAGACAATGCCAACTGGGTAAATTTAACTTCAGGTTTGGGCGATAAACCTAAATTCATAGGATTGGCCAATCACCCCACAGATGCTGCAAAGCAGCGCATAGTTGCCATTGGAGATAATAATGTTATCCGAAAAACCGCCGACGAAGTCACCTGGGTAACCATAACACCACCGGGAGGTGTACTATTTAACAGAATATACTGGAGCCGCAACAGCGATACCATGCTTGCCACTGCCAGTGGTTATACTGCAGCTAATAAAATATTTTTTTCGCCAAATGCAGGTGCAACCTGGACTAATTACACCGACAATATGCCCAATATTGCCATGGCAAATATTATCCGCTACGAAGGAACAGATACCGTTTTTGCAGCTACAGAACTGGGAGTTTATTTTGCCAGGTTAAACCCGGCAGGTGGTGTATTAGCTGGCTGGGCAAAATTTGGCACCGGGTTACCCAATGTAAAAGTTACTGATATGGAGATCAGTTATCCAAAAAAGCAAATCTTTATTTCAAGTTTTGGCCGGGGTGTGTGGATGAGCAATTTAACATTAGCTGTGTTAGCTTCTTCAGGTATTAATTTCAACTACAAAACATATAATGCCAATAATTACAGCCTTAACTGGAAAATTGAAGCATCGGATATTTTTAAAACCGTATTGGAAAAAAGTACAGATGGGAGAACATTTACATCCCTGCAAACTTTTACAGGTGCAGAAAAGAAAGATCAAGCCGGTTACCTGGTACCCAAAGAAAGCAGGAACATGTACTACCGGTTATATTATACAAATGCAGCGGGTAACATAAAGTATTCGCAAATTATTCTTATACGGGGAGGTAGCGGGTCAACCAACTTCATAACTGTATATCCAAACCCCACCAGCGAATTTGTGAACATCACAAGTACAACTAAAATGGCCTCTGTAAAAATAGTTACGATGACCGGGCAGCAGTTAACCTATGCCCAGCCGCAAAGCAACTTTTACAGCTTTGATATGAGCTTGTTGCCCAAAGGTGTTTTTATGGTGCAGGTGTGGGATGAAAATGGAAATATGAGTTCAGAAAAAATTATACGAAACTGACAGGGGGTTAAGATAAAAGATTTCTAAAATAAGCAAACTGGTAAAAGATTTTTTCTTATACAAAGCCATCAGGTAATACTGGTGGCTTTTTGTGCCTCAGCGGGGTTTTCGGACTAAGGCGCTTATTATTTTAGTAAAGTTATTGCGAAACCCCGATGCGGGTGATACCTGCAAAATAATACACTCATTGATTTTGTCTTTGATATTTTTATAAGATTAAAAGAAGTGACAGGGTTTAATTTCTGTCTCAGCGGGGTTTTCGGACTAAGGCTCTTATTATTTTAATAAAGATATTGCGAAACCCCGATGCGCTTGATATCCTGAAAAATAATACACTCAAGGATTTTGTCTTAGATATTTTTATAAAATCATAAGAAGTGGCAGGTCTTAATTTTTAAGCGCATTCAACATCGGGGTTTCACGTAAAAGTTTTTTAAGTTGGAGAGAATGCTGTGAAAACCCCGATGGGACCAAATTTTTATAAGATTAAAAGAAGTGACAGGGTTTAATTTTTAAGGGCATTCAACATCGGGGTTTCACGTAAAGATTTTTTAAGTTGTAGAGAATGCTGTGAAAACACCGATGGGACCAAGAAATCTTTTCAGTAGTTATTGGTTTTACTGACTATTTCTAAAACCTGTATTGCTAAATCTTTTTTTAAGGAAGG
>JANNYY010000459.1:0-4349 GCA_031410355.1 Chitinophagaceae bacterium
ATCTACACGTTCTTCCATCTGCCTGTACACGAGATAACTTCCGTTATGTCCCAGGTCTTTTAATCCCGAACCGCCTGCATCAAGTGGCAGCAGGTTCACATCGCCCTGTGGCACCGTAATAAAAGGCGAATCGGAGTAAACCCCATATTCATTTTTATAGCCTAAAATAAATTCACCGGTAGCGATCATATTTTCTTTATTAGCAGTATGCCCTGTGCCTGCAATAACAGGCTGTGCAATACCATCTCTGAAACCAAGGTGAATTTTATTGTCTTCCAATAGTTGTCCATCCAATGCAAGAATAATACTTAATCCAAGTGGTAAAAAAACAGCTTCAAGCTGTGCACAATACTCAGTAAGCACTGCCTGGTCTATTGTAAATACCATCAGCATACAATGAATGTGCTGTTCATTAAGATCGGCATCATTGGTTTTTGAACCCCATTTCCAGTGCTGGGGATCACTTGTTCCTTCATCTCCCAGCATCCTGTTTCGGTGTTTGGTATCCATGCCTTCGCGGAACTCTCTTGCAAAACCTCTCAGGTTTTCAGGCACCATGCCCAAAGCGGCCAGGCCGGGGTGTGTAAAAGCAATATTCAAACTGGTTGTTTGTGGATGGTGCTCGCCATCAGAAATATCGTTGCTGATCTCGTCGAGCCATTTTTTTGCCAGCTCTTTATTTTCGATTTTTAATAAGTAATACCTTGATGACCGCATTCTGCCATAGCCTTTTAATAAAAAGCCCTGTATGTCCTGTAATTCTACTTTTTTCATATCAAATTCTTGTTAAAAATAATTTTGCCTGTTTTTCATTTAATGAACTGCTCAGTTCATTTCTGATCATGGTATTGTTATTTACGTTTTTAATAGATTGCGTAAGATCATCCACGTACCAGAATTGTGTTTGTATTTGTGTATATCTTGCCCAGGCAAGAAACTGGCGTTGGTTATAAGCACCTTTAAACACTAAAAACAAAGCCCTTGGAAATTTTTTTGTATTGCCGAAAATACCGGTCAGCCCCCACCCCGATTTATCAATAAAATCCCCGAGGTACTGTGTCCAGCTTCCATCAAAATTACTGAAGAACAGCATTCTTTTTTTATCATTAACCTGTACCCAGCGGGCAAAATGAATGGTAGGAATACCCATCAATTTTCCTTTTACAAAAAGTAATTTGATCAGCATTTTTGCAAACAGGTAAAGCCCGCTTATGGTTACCAGCCTGGCTATGCCCGGTTTCATATCTATGATCTGTGAGAACTGGTTTTGAAAAGCAAAATCTTCATCGGCCTGCATTTTATTTAAAAGATCATCATCAAGCTGATTGGGATTAAGGCCAAGCGGTTTATCAAAACGCTCGTGAACAACCTGCATGTAAATGGCCCAGAGTATGATAACAGGCAGTAAAATTAACAGCACCAGGATAAACAATATTAAACCTGCCCACCTGATGCCCGGAACTTCTATTTTTTCTTTGGCCCATTCAAACTGTGGATTGGCAAATACCTGCTGCTGAACGGCCTGGTGAATTTCTTTGGCTGATTTTCCATTCCAGTCTGTTTTTTTCAGTTGGGCAGCAATTTCGTGATGTAAAGCTTTTTCCAAAGCAATATCTTTTACTGAACGCCCCGGTGCGCCAACATAAAATGCAGCTTCTTTAATTCTTGTTTTTGTTAAAAACCCTTCTTTATCCTGTGGTGTATAATCAGGAGAATTTGAATAGATCAGGTCAAGTAAATTTCCCAGATGCTGCACCAGGTCATGTATATGTGTGGCCGTATCTCCATCATGGTTGGTGGAAAACACCAACTGTGTTGGCGTTGTTTCGTTTTTAAGGCTTTGTCCGTCAATGATCACAAACCTCGCATAGTGAACGGTACCAATATTTCTAAGTAAGGTACTTAAGATTTCTTTGTTATCTTTTAAAACAGATCTGAGTCTGTCTATATGCTGGTCATTGATAACAGTTATAAGCGTTAGTGCGTTTTGGTTCATACTTTAAAAAATGAAAGTCAAAAAATAAAGCAATGCTAAAATAATATAAAACTTCAATAATAAAAGTAAATATTAAAAAATTAAAATAAAATGAATAAAAATAATACATTTGATTCATCATTCATAATTCCAAAATCTATATCCGAGAACCATTTAAGAAAAAATATTTTTCAATATAAATTTCTATCTACATGGAAATAGTAAACAATTCTCTTGATGCGATCAGGTTTAAAAAGGATTTCAGTTATGCTAAAGCTGTTCCCACATTTGTTAGTAATAATGTAGGCGCCCTTGATGAGATAGCCAGGTGGGTGTTAGACAGGAATAACATCCTGTATAAAGATGAACCCCACGCAGTATGGAAAATTCAATCTGCAGCAAATAAATTAACGGGTGAGATGTTTAAAAAAAATTATCCTGTATTGCAGATGACCGATGCATTGATTTACAGTGTTGACAGCGTGGTCATGTATTGCGAACAGCGCTGTTTGCCCGAAAACCGGCTTATTCCTGAAGAGGCGTCTTTACAGGATGACGTGCTGGACCTGTACCATTTATTTACCGGCAAATTTTTTGAACGGCAGGTAAGCAATTATATGTACGGCATGTTATTATCAACGAAAAAATCAGAGCAGGTTTTTAAAAAGCGTATTCCTGAATCAGAAAAACCAGGTTTTGCTTTTGCAAAAAATAATATTATAAATGAGTATAACCTGCACACCAATAACCCCGATGAGCACATTACAGAGATAAGGAAAATATTTAAAAAGGTAGATGATCTGCTGGCTGATGGAAGAAATTATCTCGTGGGCAACCAGTTCACATTAGCCGACCTTTCTTTTGCTGCCATTGCTGCACCCATGATACTACCGGTGGAATATGGTGGGGTTTTGCCGGTGATAAGCGAGGTACCCGATCAATACCGCAATCATATTATAGAATTAAGAGCAACTGCCGCCGGGCAGTTTGTGTTTCGTATGTACCAGGCTTACAGGCCCTCCATGATATCGCAATCCGAAGTGCCAAAAGAGCCCGGCTTTCTAAAAAAAGCTATAGGCAGTTATTTGATAAAGCTCAAAAAAAATCAGTCGAACCTGTTTTATAAATTGCAGCATAAATACCCGGTAATAAAATTACCCATCATAAAATTAGTACTTGTAAACCGCAACGACTTGCTGGTAGAAATGATGACCAGGGATAAAGATTTTACAGTAGAAGAGATCAACTCAAAAAAAATGTCGGATCAAAAAGGGGCATTCTTCCTGGGCATGGATCCTTCTAATCCACAGTTTAACAGGGAGCGGGATTTTGTACGCAGCGCTACCAAAAAAGATGACCTGGAAATGATACGGTCCTTTATCAGGAAAACCTCAGAAGACATACTGAGTAAGGCAGATGAATATGGAAAAATTGATGTGGCCAACAGCTATTGTAAAGTGATATTGGTAAAACTGATCGAATATTATTTTGGCGTAAAAGCGCCATCAGAAAGAGATATTAAAACCTGGCACCGGGCTTTGTTTTATGACCTGTTCTTAAATTTCACCAACAATAAAGCAAAGCATGAGGCAGCAGTAAAAGCTGCCACTGAAAGAAAAACCTGCCTGCTGCAGATACTTAAAGATCGCAAGCAGGACCTTGCAGCAGGCAAACAGCTTGATGACAATCTTTATAACCGGCTTATCATTATGTCGCAACAGCCCGGCTACGAATGGGTGGATGATGATTGTTTGCAAAGAAATATTGGGGGATTGCTTACAGGTATTTTTGAAACTACCAACAAATCGGTGATACTGGTGCTGGATGAATTATTTAACAGGCCTGATATTTTACCCGGCGCCATTGAAACAGCCAAAGCAGCCGATATGAAAAAAATGTATGGCTATGTATCAGAAGCTTTACGTTTTAACCCGGCGCAACCAGGCGTTATCCGCTTTAATGAAACCAAACAGGTGCTTTACGGTTACGGAAAAAAGAATTATACCATCCCGGCCAAAAGAAAAGTTTTTGCTATGACTGCCCCTGCTATGTTTGACCCCACCGCATTTCCCGAGCCCAAAAAATTTATTGCCGACCGCAATGCCATTTATATGAATTACGGCTATGCCCTGCATGAATGTTACGGCAAATATATAAATGCAGTTACCATTTCAGAATTTGTAGCCGGCATACTGCGGTTAAAAAATGTGCGCCGGGCACCGGGAAGAGTGGGCATGGGCACAGGTATTACCGAACAGTCTTTCCCAAATAATTTTGTTGTTTGTTTTGATTCATCAAAACAAACAGAAATGGATGAGTAGCTTATTATTTATGTAAACACCTTATTTTATCAGCATTTAAAAATAAAAAATAT